>FR889454.1:32875-34524 GCA_000432895.1 Firmicutes bacterium CAG:449
TGCACCTAATCCACGTGAAAAATAAGCTTCATTATAAGAATCATTTTTATTTTCGTTTGATAAATATTGATATTTATTTAAATTTTCTAATTGATTTATAAAAGGTGGATTATTTGTTAAAACACCTATTTCATTATCATAAATATTAAGACCATCTTTAGTGGATTCGATAACAATACTATTATTTAAATCACTGACCATCCAATGTAAAGATGAGCATGGTAACTTGTTAGAAAAAGGAGTAGAGGTTATATTAATATTTTTTAATAATTCTATATTAGTATTTTTTAATAATTCTTTTACTTCATCAATGTTCGTACAATTGATTAATATATAAGGAATTAATTCAAATTGACAAACATTATTTTTTCTATTTATTACTTCATTATATTTAGCGTTGTTAACAAAATTTAATCCAGCGATAGCTAATCCTTTTTCATTCATTGCTTCATAGTATAAGGGGTAATTATTTTCTATATGAGCCATTCCGATTATAGCGTAATGGTTATTATTTTCTTTTAAATAACGGAATTTAAAAGGATAATTTCTTGGTGTTATAGTAATCTTTTCACCATAAGAAAATTCATAATCTAATGTTCTTCCAAAATAAGAGTTTTTTGTTTTATAAAAAATTGATGTGCACATATATTTTCCTCAATAATATTATTAACATTTTATGTTAACTAATTATCAAGAAAATAATACCAATTCCTTGCAAGATTGTTCCAATTAAGCAAAAGAAATGGAAAATACAATGAAAAATTCTTTTTTTATGACCTATTCCATATAAAATGGAACCAATTGTATAGCTTATTCCTCCTAAAAGAATAAATAAAAATGATAAATAAGGCAAACTTTTCCAAATAGAAGGAAAAATCATTACAGACCAACCTAAAATGATATATAAAAAGATTGAGATTATGCGGATGCTTTTTTTATTAAAATCATAAGCATTTAAAATAATTCCTAAACTAGCCATTGCCCATTGAATAATTAGTAAAATAATACTAGATGTTGTTAAATTATTTATAATACAAATTGGTGTATAAGTACCTGCAATTAAAAAATAAATAGTACAGTGATCAAGGACTCGTTTTATTTTTTTATCTTGGCTATTTGCTTTAGCGCCATGATATAAACTTGATACTGAATATAAAGTCATCATGGATATTCCATAAATGATAATTGAAATAACATTATTAAATGAACATTTATATATAATTGTATAGGTTAAACATATTATAAAAATAATTAATCCAATAAATATTCCTGCCACATGTGAATAACAGTTTATTTTATCTTCTTTAGATGAATATTGTGGTAAATCAATGTTTTTTAATTCTTCGTTTGTCATATTAAACACCTCTAAAGAAATCATATTTTAGTTAAATAGAAGAATCACCCTATTAAGAAAAAATAATTTCTACAAGCAACAAAAAAGCACTCTACAAGAGTGAAATATAATTTCTACTAGTTGTAGAGTGCCTAAATTTAGGCATTTTTAATATGTTTTTATTATATTAACAATTTCTTTTATTTTGCTATAGTTATTAGTTATAAATTTTTGTAAGGCTTCACAATAAAGATACTTATTGTCTTTAGAATATCTTTTACAGCCATTGTTACAATATTTTTTGGCTATGCAAGAA
>FR889454.1:34530-45001 GCA_000432895.1 Firmicutes bacterium CAG:449
TTTTGGCTATGCAAGAAGAACATTCATTATTCAGAACTCTTGGTTTAATAAACTCTTTAGCAATAGTAGAATTTTCTAAATCATTAAACGATTGAGTATTTATATTTCCTAAACAAAGCTCATCTAAACAATAAAAATCGCATGGATAAACACTACCATCACCTTCGATAACAAATTGAATTGAACATTTTCCTGATATTCCACATTGCTCTGCAAATATGTTTTGTTCAACAAAAATTAAATTATCAAAATATCTAACACTAGTGTAATCTTTATTTTTAATATCTTGATAATAACATAAAAATGTATCATTAATAAAATTGTAGTAATCATCATTATTTAAACTATATTCAGATGTTTGACTATCTAAAGGATCTAGACAAGGAATGAATTGTATATAACCTTGGCTTTTGTTTTTTAATAAGTTATATATTTCTTTTCCATTTTTAGCTATATCTTTACTAATAACACATAACAGGTTATATTGAACATTATATTTATTAAGTAAACTTAGTGTTTTTTCAATTAATGTATTAGTTTTTTCTCCATTTTTAAATAAACGATATTTATCTTGTATTGTGCTTTTTCCATCATATGATAATCCTACGAGAAAATTGTTTTTATGGAGAAATTTACACCATTCGTCATCAATTAAAATTCCATTTGTTTGAATTGAATAATCAATTTTTAGATGATGTTTTTGATTTTCATAATTGACTTTCTTAACAAAATTTTGAAAAAAAGATAGACCAATTAAAGTTGGCTCACCTCCTTGAAAAGCAAAATTAATTGATTCATTTGCGTAAGAAAATGCTTTTTCAATGAGATTATTCATTGTTTTTTCATTCATATAACCTTTGAATTGAGTCTGTCGATGTTTAGAAACATCATTATAAAAACAATATTTACATAATAGATTGCATTTATTAGATGATGGCTTTATTAAGACTGTTAAATTTTTTTCCATTAATCTTTATATCCTTCTTTTGCTTCCCAAGTAGATAAATATTCTTTATATTTTTGAATTATGTCTGAATACTTATTATCAAATATTAAGTTGTTCATTTCATATGGGTCATCATTTAAATTATAGAATTCATCAATCATGTTTTCATCATTAAAAACGTATTTATAATTATTTTTTATTACTGCACGAGCATGGTGCTTCATAAAATGGCCGAATGTGGAACAAACAATATAGTCTCTTTTTTTGTTTGAAAGCAAAGAAAGTGCATCAACTGAAGAAGAATAATCAGTATCCGCTAATGATAGAATTGTCTTGGAAACGTCAAAGTTTAACACTTCTTTTGTTTCTATGTAAGGTTTAATGTGTGGAACATAACATAATAAAGGAACTCTTAATACTTCTTCTGATAGATAACTATCTTTATCTATATGACCTCCATGAGAAGCTAAAGCGTCTCCGTGATCGGCTAAAAATATAATTGCTGTATTTTCATCAAGTTTTAATTCTTCAACTTTTTTTACAATTGACAATAAAGCATCATCAAACAATGTGTTTTCTGCATAACTGATTCTTAGCATATCTTTCCATCTTGTTTCACTAATATTGTTTGGGGTAATTATTTTTCCATTTAACGAATTATTTAATCCTTGGTCAGAAAAATAACATGCAGGTTTGTTTTTTAGATTATCATAAAAAGAAGGATATAATTTAATGTTTTTATACATATCAATATATTCTTTTGTTGGATAATATGGTTGATGTGGACCAAAAAAATCAACTCTTAGACAAAATGGCTCTTGAGTTTTTTTAAAGTGTTCTAATCGTTTATTAATAGTTTTTGCAAGAAAAAATGCTTCATGACATTCTTTTGGTGATATAAATTCTCCAAAGCATAATGCATATAGATTATCTATTGTTGTTAAATCGATAATTTTATTTTCAGGATATTTTTTAATTTCACTTTCACTATATTTATTTTTAACTAATGGAGGTGGTAAATTATTTTCTTTTAAATACTTTTGATATTCTTTTAGTTTATATGGGTTTCCATATCCTTCCATTGAAAAACCATCAATTTTTAAATCTTGGATTGTGCCATTGCCAATATGTAATTTTCCATAATATTCACATTTGTATCCCTTTTTTAAAAGAGCATCATAATATGTTTCTTTGTTAAGTGGAGCCTTTGAGCCATTATCTAATTGGCGATGATTATGTGGATAAAGACCTGTTAAAATACTTCTTCTTGCTGGACAACATAATGGTGAAACAGAATAGGCGTTTGCAAAGCAAATACTTTTTTTCTTAAGATATTCATATCCAGGTCTAAAGACGTCATGCTTATAAAATAAAACATGGTCCATAACAATTATTAAAATGTTCTTCATAAATTTACAAGAGGGATGATGTCTTTAGTTTTTATTTGCCATTCTCTTAAATATTGCTTCATTAAATTTGCAATACCTTGATAATGATAATCATAAACAAGATTATTTAATTCAAATGGGTCTTTATCTAAATCGTAGAATTCATCAATATCATTATTATAATAGATGTAAACATAGTTTTCCCAATACACCGCTCTAGCAGTTGTTACAGAAAAGTGCCCATGTGTTTCGGTAACGCCATATTTCCTTGGCTCAATACTTTTAGTTAGCAGATCATACAAATCAACTCCAAAAATTTGTTCATCTGGAAATTCTAAATTAAGAGCTCCAAGCATAGTTACTGGAACATCATAACTTCCTACAAATGCTTTTGAAACAGTGCCAGCTAAATGTTTTAATAATGGATTACGATAAATTAAACCAATATGGTTAATTTCTTCAGTTAAGTAGCATTCTTTATCTGCATGTCCACCATGTGAACCAAGTGCATCACCATGATCATTTGTCCAAATAACAATTGTATTATCTCCTAAGCCAAGTTCGTCTAGTTTATCAATAACACTTCCACAAGCTTGATCAACTAAACTTGCTTGAGCATAGGCTAGTGCTATATATGATTGCATTGATTCCCAAGAAGATCTTGAAAAATAATTAGGAGAAATGTTAGTTTGGTTATCCCAGGCATTTACAATGGCTTTGTCAATAAATTGATCTTTGAATGATGGATATTCTTTAATATCACCACCTAGCTTGCCATTTTTATCACGATATAAACTAGCAAATTCTTCTGTTGGATAGTATGGATGATGAGGACCCCAAATATTTACAGTCATCATAAATGGTTTATCTTGCTTGTTATTGGCAATATTTTCTAAAGCTTTCTTTGCCATATCCGCTACAAAAAAGGCTTCATGATATTCTTTTGGCGTAACTGAAATTCCGGCAATATTTCCAGTAATGATATTCATATTTGCTAAATTAAATAAGGAACCTCTAGTAGGCCCACCATTTGGAACCATTGCATCAACAACTTTCATCATTGGAGAAAGATATTGTTCACTACATCCAAAGTAGTTGTTATTTTTTATATATTCTTTATATTGAGTTGATTTGTATGGATTTCCATATCCTCCTGTGCAAGTCCAACCTTGAATTCCATATTTCTTTTGTGGAGTATCGCTTCCATTTAAATCACCACTAAAATGAGTTTTACCAAAAAAATAGATATCATCTTTACTAATATTATTTTCAAGAGCAACATCATATAATGTTTCTACTTCTTGATAACATTCTAAATCTTCTTGATTAGATATAATTCCATGTTGATGTGGATAGACACCTGTAATGACGCTTCTTCTTGCGGGAGCACATACTGGTGAAGCAGCTTTTGCATTAACAAAACGTACTCCTTCAGAAGAGAATTTGTCCATATGTGGACGCTTTATTTTATAAACATCATTTTTTTCATTATAATTATAGAGTAATTCATGGTCTGTTTGTATCATTAAGACGTTTTGAATTTTGTTTTCTTTACATTCTGTTTTTGTAATATTATTTGAATATAAACTTATTGTGGATAATATTAATGCACTTATTATTCTTTTTTTCATCTTAGCTCCTGTTTACAACAAAATATGTTGATGGGTTTATTCGTGTGTTGGAAAATACCATATTAGAAAAAGATAAACTATTTATTGTATCATTATTACAAACACCTATACATAGTCCAACTTTTGATATACTGGATAATTCGTATAATGGAACATATAATTCTAAGGCGTAACTATTTTTTAATAAATTCATTTTTGCTAAATGATCATATCCACCGAAATATGTTAACGAATCTTTAGCTAAATATGAAAGGTTTTTTTGCTTTGATGTATTCATTACGAATGTTCGACTATTACTTGTATAAGAATTTGAAATTTCATTTTGATTTAATATTGATTCACTAGCAATATTAATTTGGATTGCATCGTAAGCATAAATGTCATCATCAATTGATGAGCAATGAATTGCATCATCAACTTCGACATAAACATATATTCCTTTTTTGTCCATATAAGAATATGTATCAACTTTTGTTTTATTATTAATTTTGAATGTGTTAATTAATTTATAATCTTTATCTTTATTTCCATCGATATTTAATTCTGGAAGGTACATTGGTTGATCAACTCCAATATTATTTTTTAAATGTAGTGTATGATATAAATATGTTAAACTTTCATCATCCATTGTGCGGTATTCATAATCTACCCCATTTCTAGATAAAACTTGATATAAACTTTTAGGAACAATAATATCGTTATGATAATTGTTTGCTCGTGAATTAAGGGCAATATCAGCCATTTTTATTGATGTTATATCACGCTGAGCGATTGCAATAGAGATATCATCTGTAGGTTTATTAATTTCAAGTATTGAATAAGGAATGTATGTTTCAAAGGTATAACCAATATCTTCATCTAGATATGAATCTGTAGTAGATTTCTGTCCTGTTAAAGTTCTCGTTCCATGGAAATTGACTTCATAATGTGGATTAATTTTTTCACAAATTTCATATTTAACATAATTTGTAGCGGATTTATATACTCTTAGTGAATCGTAAATAGAATATTGTAATTTAAAACATGAATCATTTAAACGATCACTTTTTTTATTTGACATATTAAAATAAACTTCAAATCCATCGCTCATGGTAAATCTTTGAGATAGGAAATTACTATATAAAAGATTATTATCTAATACATCAACGCCAATATAAATTCCTTGCTCTGATAATGCTAATTTTAAAGTTAAATTTCCATTTAGTCCTGAAACATAACTTGGAATTAAATTATATTTTTCATCATTTAAATTTCCGTCAACAACAATTCCTAAATTATCTTTTTCTTCTTGAACATAAATTGTTAATATTTTTTGAATGTTATTATTATCAATATCTAAAGTATATTTAACATAATACGTATCAACTATTGATGATTGGAAAAATGGCATATCACAATATAAATATTTAGGAGTATAAATATAATTTGTTGAAGCAAGTACTTCAATATATAAAATATCTTTTAATTTTTCTTCACTTAGAGAACTAACTTTTGGTAAAGGTAAATTATATTTTTCACCTTGTTTAATAGAGACATTTTGAATGTCTAAATGCATATTTACTCCATCAATAATTGTTGGATTATTTTCTGAAGATGATGTGTTTCCACATGAAAATAAACTACATAAGAATAATGGAATGAGAATTTTTTTATTTTTCATAAAAAGTAACTCCTTCTTTAATTGAAATATCACTGATTAAGCCAGAAGCATAATCACTAGCAAATCCAAATCTCATTGTTTTTGAATATGAATGAGCGGTTCTTACACCTACTAATGCATTGTTTACATAAACTCTATAAACTTGATTTGTTTGAAAGTTTGAAATGTATATTTTAAAGTTTAATTTTTTTGTTGAATTAATTGTTTCACTTAACTTATTATCACCAGTAATATCTATGTGGTTATGCCATTGGGTATATGCATTAATAAAATATGTTTCAATTCTATCTTGATAAGGTCCTGAACCAAAACATATATAATCTAAATATCCTAAATCATGATAACTGACTAAACCAATTTTTGGCCAAATATTTTTGTTTATTAAATTTACATCATAACTGATATTAGAAATATTAAATTCTACTAAAATATCTTGATTCGAATATTCTCCTTTTAGTCCGACAAGTGAGTAAGAAAATCCTTTTGAGTTGCATAGTTTATTAATTAGCAAAGAATTATTTCCTTCTTTATAAGCATTATAGTTTGCATAATTATTTTGATAAGTAAGAAGATTATATTGAGATTTTAGATTATTTGTTTTTTCAATAATATCATTAATATTTGTATTGTATTTAATGTTTTTAAAATTAGCAGAAGCATTATTGACATAAAGTGTAGGACATAAAGGATAAGATTCAAATTTTCTTGTTTGTTTTAATATTCCATTAATTGCTACATAAAATAGATTTTCATTATAAATGATAGTAATGTTATTGCCATCATTATCATTGATTAAAAATCTATCGCCTAAATCTTTGGCTAGATTTGAACCATTACGATAAGTTTTAGAAACATATTCATTTGTTTTATTGTCGAATTCGAAACGATATTCAAAAATAGAGTTCTCATCTGTAAATAAAACACCACATTTAGAATTTAAATCATTAGTTGAATAAGAAAATGAGTATTCGAAAATAAAATTTTGAGAGTAATTTAAGTTAAGATTTTTTCTTGATTCAATATTATTATTTGAATTTATAGAAATGTCATCTATAAGATTTTTGTTTGTTTTTACAATTTCTAAAGATGAATTTGAACAAGATATTAAAAAAGGAATTAATATTAATAGTTTATTTTTTTTCATGCTGCTACCTTACTACCTTAGATAATATCGTTGATTAAATAATAACTTGAAGGGTTACTTGGAGAGGAAATACTAATTTTCTCATTATCAGCATATGAATATGTCCAATTTACATTATTTGGTGCATCACTACCACGATCATATATTGCAAATAGAACTTTAAAAGATACTTCATTTCCTGTTTCTTGCTTTTGCATTCCGACACTTTCCCATGGTACAAATATTTCTACTCCCCAACCTAAATCAGTATCATTAATATTGGTATCGGCAATCATATACATATCTTGTGAGTAATTATCATTGTTCTTTGAATAACCGACAGTTCCATCAATTGACATACCGTATTTAAATGGTAATTGAGCAATGTTTCTATTATTTCCTGTTGGATTTAACATTTCCATCATCATATTTCCACCAGCATCAGTTGCAAAAATTTTACTATTTGTATTCAATTTTGTTGCTTGTGGTAGGGTGTTCATTGACATTTCATCATTTGTCACAACACGAATATCAAAAGAATCATTAGTAAAAATTGATTGTTTATTAAACGCCATGGCATTACGTGCAATAATGTTTGAATCGTAGCAATATAAACCTAAATATATACCATTTTTAGTTGCTTTTACTTTTGCTTTAGAATCTGCTTGTGAGTAAGTTTTAGGTAAATA
The DNA here is from genome assembly GCA_000432895.1 of Firmicutes bacterium CAG:449. GTDB lineage: Bacteria > Bacillota_I > Bacilli_A > RFN20 > CAG-449 > CAG-449. The sequence continues at coordinate 41,968 of FR889454.1, forward strand.
AACTTCTTTTGCATTTTTCCAAAAACCATTTTCCATCATTCCATCTAAAATAACATTATCATCAGAATTGTTACAATTAATAAAACCTTTATTTTCACCTTTTAAGTATAATTTTGTATATTGACTTGGGTTTAATCCTTCAGATGCTACTTTATTTCTTGCGTTAGTAGCTGTTCCATTATTAAAAATATTATTTGCTGTACCTAATATATTATAAGAATTGTATATTGAAGAGTTTAAAATATCTCGTTGTCCAACGTTGAATTTAATGTATTCTTTTTTATAATTTTCATCTGTCCAAGGTGAGGAAGAATAGCCTAAATCTTCCCATGTTAAGAACATTTCCATGCTATAACCTTGATCTTCATCTGACGCTGATGCTGTTGTTTTATAGTCATCACCATATGATGTTATAGTACCATTTGTGATTATTTTGACTTTTTCTTTTAAATTACTTTCTTGATATGTCCATTGATCATTTTTAGCGTTTGAAACATAATAACGAATATCTCCATCAAGTGAAATTCTAATTCTTCTAGCCTTAGTATTGGTAATAACTAATTTATTTGAGTCAAATGGATCTATATTAAATTCTAGACCATCAGAAGTATTGAATTTTTTTTCAGTATTAGTTTCTTTGTTATTAAGAATTAAATTATTATCTTTTACTTCTGCACCAATATATAAGCCATTATCGTTTGCAAAATATCTTATAGATGTATTATTTGAAACCCCACATTTATAAATTCCGCCTTCAATATATTCTTTTTCATTAACTATTCCATCTAATACTAATCCGTTTTCAGAGGTTTCTTTAACAATAATTTTAAATGATTTTGATTCAGCGTCTAATCCATTTTTGTCTGTAACAAAATAATTTATTACGTATTCATCAGCTTCATTAAAAGTTATTTTTGTATTTTCAGTAATGGATGTTTTGTTTTGATAAATTTCACCATTTTTTTTGATAATATTAAATTTTACTGAATTTGATAAATCGCCATCTTCTTCGTCATAAGCATTTACCATAGGAATGATAAATTCTTCTCCTTTGAAAATATTATAGTTTTGACTTGGAGCGGTAATTGTTGGAGCAATATTAAAGTCATTTACAACAGTTAAAATATAAAATTTACTATCTGCGGATAATTCTTTTTCATCTTTAACATCATAAATAACTTTATAAGTTCCTGCTTGTAACGATGACAAAAGATTTCTTTGATTTCCGTTTCCAGAAAAAATTATTTTTGCATTATCATCAAGTACTTTTACAATTATTTTATCTGAGATATCACCATCTTCTTCATCATAACTTGATGCGATTTTTGTATAAATTGTATCATTCAAATAATAGTTTTCTTCATTCGTATCAAGAGTAATAATTGGTTTAGAATTAGAAATGACTGGATCAGGATCTTGAACGTATAAATTAATTAAAACATCATCAGCTTTTATATTATTATTAACTAAAGAATAGATTAATAAATGATCTTTTTGACTTGTTGGTGTAAAATAGTTATCATTATTTGCAAGACCTGTAAAAACTATTTCATTTTCAATTTTTATTGTTAAAGTAATTTTATTTGAAATATCATTTCCATTATTATCACTAGCAGTAGCCTTAGGTAATAAAATTGATTCATTAAGTTTTACATATAATGGTTTTAAATCAACATTAATTTTTAATTTGCTTTCTTCTGTTGATTTTGTAGATGAATCAGAACTTGTGTTAGAAGTAGGTTCAAAACTTGTCGTTGGTTTTGATATTGGTTGATTATTACATGCAAATAATGAATTAACCAATAAAATTTGGGAGAAAATTTTTAAAAAAGTCTTTTTTTTCATATCTAATACCTCAACTCTATAATAAAAGAGTTTGAAATCGCTTTCAATGTGCTTTAACATTAAAAAACTTTAAATTTAAAATAAAAAAATAACGTAAAATTGCCTGTTTTTTTATAATATTACATTAAAAAACTTTAAATTATTGTTTTTAATGAAAAATTAATATAATAATTTAATTGTCAAGGAATTATAAAAAATGAATAAGAAAAAAGTAACTTTAGATGATATTGCTCAAGAATTAAATTTATCAATTAACACAGTTTCAAGAGCTTTAAGAGATTGTTATGATATATCAGAAGGAACAAAAGAAATTGTTAGAATGAAGGCCCTAGAATTGAATTATAGTTTTCGTAAACCTGTTTCAGATTATAATTATGATCAAAGAAAATTAGTAATTATAGTATTTAATAGTTTCTTAAATCCATATTATTCTATTATGGCTGAAAAACTTATTAAGCGTTTAAAAGATAAGTATTTACTATCTGTTTTTCCTTCTTCTTCATATGAATTAGAGTATAGTTTAATCAAACATGCTTATGAATATAAAACTGCGGCAATTATTAGTTTTCTTGAACCTAATGAAAAAACTGAAAACTTTATTCATAATAATGGGATTCCTTTAATTATTTTAGGTAGAGAATGTCAAGAAAAAAGCCTTGATGATATTTTTACTGATGATTTTAATGGTGGCGAAATTGTTGCAAAACATTTTTTTGATTTAGGAATTGATAAAATTGCTTATATTGGTCCTGATAATGTTGAATGCTCGCTTAGAAGATATGAAGGATTGAAATCAAAATGGAAAGAATTAACTAATAAAAATGTTCCTTTTATTAATTGTTTTAGCGAATTAAAATCTGTTTTAAATGAATTAGTTTCTTCAGCATATATTTCTGGAATTAGAGGCTTATTTTGCTTTAATGATGTTACTGCTTATAAAGTATATAAGGCAAAACAAACTGATAATAAATATCATGATTTAAGCATTGTTGGATTTGATAATTTGCATTCTCAAAGAGAATATTTGCCAGATATTAGTTCTGTTGGGTATGATTATAATGAACTTGCTGATTTAGTTAGTGTTACTTTAGATGCAAGATTAAGAAAACAAGGCAACATAAAAACGATGAAAGTCAAATTACCAGTTTTTTTATATAAAAAAGATTAGTTAAATAATATTCTTCCTAAA
>FR889455.1:0-344 GCA_000432895.1 Firmicutes bacterium CAG:449
ATTAATTTAAAGAAAAGAGGGTTTAAAATATGCGTTATAGTGGAACAATTTCTAGAGGAGTAAGAACTCCAATAATAAAAAAAGGCGATGATTTAGCATCAATTGTTGTTGAATCAGTTTGTAATTGTGTTAAAGAAGCAAATATTGAATTGCATGATAAAGATGTTGTAGCAATTACTGAAGCAGTAGTAGGAATTTCACAAGGAAATTATGCAACAGCTGATCAAATCGCTCAAGATGTAAAAAATAAATTTCAAGAAGAAACAGTTGGTTTAATTTTTCCAATCATGTCAAGAAATAGATTTTCAATGGTTTTAAGAGGAATCACTAGAGGCTTAAAGAAG
>FR889455.1:374-1199 GCA_000432895.1 Firmicutes bacterium CAG:449
TTATCCAATTTTCATATCCTGGTGATGAAGTTGGCAATAAATTAATTTCTGTTGATGAATTATTTGATAGCGGAATTAATCCTTATCAAGATGTTTTTACTTTAGAAGAATTTAAAAAATTATTTCCTAATACGGTTCATGAATTTACAGGGGTTGATTATCTTCAATATTATAAGGATATTTCAGAATGTGAATGTGAAATTATTTTAGCAAATGATCCAAGAGCTATTTTAAAATATACTGATAATGTAATTGTAGCATCTATTCACGAAAGAAAATTAAATAAGAAAAGATTACTTCAAGCGGGCGCTAAAAAAGTATATTGTTTAGATGAATTAATGACTTCTCCAGTTGATGGTTCTGGATATAATGATAAATATGGTTTATTAGGATCTAATCTAGCTACAGATAATTCTGTTAAATTATTCCCTATTCATTGTGAAGAATTAGTTTTAGATGTTCAAAAAAGATTAAAAGACATTTTTAATAAAAATATTGAAGTAATGGTTTATGGTGACGGAGCGTTTAAAGATCCTCAAGGTGGAATTTGGGAGCTTGCTGATCCTGTGGTTTCTCCTGGACATACTTCTGGTTTAGTTGGAACACCTAATGAACTAAAATTAAAATATATATCTGATAATGTTTTAAAAGATTTGCATGGTAAAGAATTACAAGAAGCAATGATCAAAATGATTAAAGAAAAAGATTCTTCTTTAAAAGGCAAAATGATTACTCAAGGAACTACTCCTCGCCAAATAACTGATTTATTAGGTTCTTTATCTGATTTAACTTCTGGATCAGGAGATAAAGGAACTCCAGTAGTTT
>FR889455.1:1210-1447 GCA_000432895.1 Firmicutes bacterium CAG:449
CCAGTAGTTTTAATTCAAAATTATTTTTCTAATTATTCAAATCAATAAATATGACTATTAAGTTTAATAATCAATATAAAGGACATTTTATTAAAAATTTAAAATTAAGATTAAGTAATGTTTTATGGTGTTATCTTATATCTTTAGTTTTTATTTTTGTTGGAATATATATATTATTTTTTAGATTTCATGAGATATTAACATTTCAAGATACTTTGTTAGGCTATTCATTAATTG
>FR889455.1:1509-4252 GCA_000432895.1 Firmicutes bacterium CAG:449
ATTAGTGAAACCAATTAATAAAAAGATAAAAGGTTATATTAATATGGAAATTAAGGATGATTATACAATAAAAATTAATGCAACTAATTATTACGAAAATGGATCAATTAATTTAATTGAAAAGAAAAAAGATTTTGTTAAAATTTCTATTATTGGAAAAGGCGATTATTATATTCCTCTTATTGAAATTTCTAATGAAGAAAAAGAAGAATTATTTAAATTAGAACAAAAAATTAATGAATTAAGAAAAAAAAGCAAGTGATTTAAAACTTGCTTTTTTCAGTTCTAACTTCTTCAGGAGAATTAACTTTTATATATTCATAATCTTTATCTAAAGAAGAGTTATGCTGTTGAACTCTTTTATTCATTGCATTATATACTTCATCTCTTAATTTTTTTTGTGCTTTTTTAAATGGTAAATCTTTATCAGGATAAAATGGACCATCTAAATAAATTACAGGCTTTGTTTTTCCATTTTTTTTCTTTTTATAAATAGTAGTTTTAGCAAAGCATGGAGCATTTAATTTTACTGGATAATTAAATGAAGCTATAGGAAAATCTCTAATTTTATTATATTTTGGCCAAATATGTGCTTCTGGATAAATGGCAATTACTTTTCTTTTTTTGATTAATTTTTCAATAGTTCGATAAAATGAAATATAATTTCTTTTAGTATTTGGAAGAGGTAATGCACCAAGAAATCTTACTAGAGTAGTAATTCCTTTTATGGATGTACTATCAGGATTAGCGATAATATAAACTTGTTTAGGAAAAGATGTATAAGGAGTAGAAAAAGCATCATTAATTGCGCTAGTATGATTTCCATAAACAAAATAACCTTGATGTTTTACTTTTCTTAATACTTTTCTATTTTTGATAAAACCTCTTAAATAAAATAATTCAATGATACACACCAAAACAAGAACTAAATAATAGACAAGTGGTTTAAAAAAACAATAGAAAAAATTTTTTGGTAGATATTCATAACTATCATCTATTTTTTTTGTTTTGATATTAAGGTTTGCAAAATCATCATTTTGTTCATCATAATAATAAAATTTAGTTTTCATTTTTTTCTCTCACTTAATTTATATTTTAAATTACAAATAATAATTATGTCACTCTTTTTATATTTAATTTTGTCGATTTAAAATTATTTATCCTACTAACAGTAGAATTTTTATGAACTATTAGGAGAATTTATTAAAATATGATATAATATTGTCGGTGTATTATATGGAAGATTTAAAAATTGTAATTGGAAAGAATATTCAGTTTCTTCGAAAAAAGCAAAATTTAACTCAACAAGATTTAGCGGATAAATTAAATTATACTGCGAAAGCAATTTCAAAATGGGAAAGAGGAGATTCAATTCCAGAGTTAGAAACGTTAATTTTAATTGCTAAAGAGTTTAATGTAACTTTAGATTATTTAGTTAATGAAAATATCGATAAATCAAAAGCTGATTTTTTACCTTCAGAAATTAAAGATAAAAACCAAATATTTATGATTGCTTTAGCGGTTACTATTGTTTGGACCATTTCATGTATTGTTTTTGCTTATATTATGCAAGTTAATCATGATGCTAAATATGAATTATTTGTTTGGTCAGTACCTTCTTCATTTTTAGTGATTTCGTTAGGTATAAGAAAAAAAGAAAAAAAGATAAGAGTAATTTTTTTAAGTTTATTATTATGGACTATATTAATTGCTTTCTTCTATCAATTTATTTCTTATAATTTACTTTTAATTTTTTTAATTGGAATTCCTGCTCAACTTGCTTTGTTTTTATGGTCAAAAATTATTGTTATTAAATGAGGTAAAATTATGAATGTTTTAAATGATAATAAAAAGTTTTATATAAAAGAAAATGATAAAATTTTAGCTTATATTTCTTATGAAATAGAAAATAATGTCATTAATATTTTATCTACTTTTGTGGATGAAAGTTTAAGAGGAAAAGGTATAGCAAAAATTTTAATGCAAAAAGTTATTGAATTTACCAAAAAGAATAATTATAAAATTATTCCAACTTGTTCATATGCAAAAAAATATTTGTTAAATGAAAATTTAAATGATTTAATTTATTATGAGTAATCCATTTAGTTTAAAAATAAAAAAAGTTAAAAGAGAGCAAAAGTGGGAAAGAAGCTGCTTTTTTGGTGCATNNNNAAGAAGCTGCTTTTTTGGTGCATGCGATATTCCCACGATGTTTTTACATATTTGTGAGCCTGATGAATTCTTTTTTGCTCAATTTAATTTAGAAGAAATGACAAAAGTTTATAATAGTTATCTTTTACCTAATGAAGGAATGTTATATTTTTTTATTAGAAAAAATGATTTTAAACCAATTATTAGATATTATCATAAAAATGGTTATGATGAAGAGATTAAAGCAAGAGTAGACTTTAATAATTGTATTCAAGTTAATTTTGATATTTTAACTGAATATAAAATTAAATTTATCCATTCTTATAAAAGACTACCAATGCAATTTTTAGATGAAGATAGTAAATATGGAGAAATGAAACCTGATGAAATCATTTTATTAAGATATGATTCAAGTAAATGTGTTGATATGTTTGGAACAAAAGGAATATTGTTATTTGTTATAAATAAAAATGATTTATTAAAAAGAGATTATTCTTCAATTAGAATCATTACTATTCATCAATAATTAATTGTTTAAATGAATTAACAATACTTTGAGCGAGTAAATCATAATTATTTTTAATGAATTGAC
>FR889455.1:4311-4928 GCA_000432895.1 Firmicutes bacterium CAG:449
TTAAAGCATTATTTTTCGCTTTAGAATTTTTTAATTCATAAAGATGACTTCCATTTTTAATTCCACGATTTGGATAAGCATGAACATTTGTTACATTTTTTAAAATTAATTGAGCAAAGGTAGAATTTTTATAGTAATAACATTCACTTCCTGATCCACCACCTGCATTAGTATGTAGTGCTAAATGATAATCAATATTTAAACTATTTATTTCTTTAACTGAATCAGATAATTTTAGCATACGATCATTTTGATAAACTTCAAATTGTGGTTCATTAATTAATTTTTCATAGATTTTTTTACTAACAATATTCATACTTTCTGCTTCAGAAATGGTTTTACAATAGTAAATATTATTTACTTGAACAGATGGATTAAGATAGATTTTAATTTTTTTTGTATATGAAGTTTCTTTAGATGATTCTTCTATAGAAGAAATTTCATTAGAAGATTCATTACTTTCACTACTAGAACTTATTGATGATAAACTAGATGTAAATGAAGAGGTAGTTAGTGATGATGAAGTGCTATTACATGAAAGTAAAGTAATAAAGCAAAAATTTAAAAATAATAATTTTTTCATTTGTAAATGCCTCCTTAGCAATTTTTTAACAAAC
>FR889456.1:0-870 GCA_000432895.1 Firmicutes bacterium CAG:449
CACTTTATTTAAGAGAGCCTAAAAATGTTAACATCCTTTTTTTTGACAAAATGTTCTTCTTTAAATAAATTATAATGTTTTTGTTCTTAAAAACAAGAAGTAGTAATAATCTTAAATGGGAGGATATTTTATGAACAAACAAGTGGTAAGTTTTCTATCATTATTTTCTTTGGTCTTAGTTTTATCTATTTATTATGTTATGATTCCTGCTTCAAGAGAAAATATTAAAAATGTAGATAATCAAATTTCATCTAATAATGAAGAATTAACAATCGATAATGCATCAAATCTATTTTTTACAACTTTACAAGAAAATAGAAAAACTCGTCATGATGAAGTAAAAAATACACAAATTGATATCTTGGCAAGTGACCAATATACAAATCAACAAAAATTAGAAGCACGTAACAAATTAACACATGAAGAACTTCTTGAAACAACTGAAAAAGGCTTAGAAAGTGCACTTAATGAATTAGAATTTAATGATGTATTTGTAGAAAAACTCGATAATTATTTTTATGTTACTGCTTATGATAAAACTTTAAAAAGTGATGATGATATTTTAAAAGTTGTGGCAATTAGTGATATTTATAATAATTATTTATCTTCACATGATGTTGGTGTTTTAGCAAATTGTAAACCAATAGTATATTTTGTTAGCTTTTAAAAATAACTTGTAATATCATCTTTATTAAATTAAAATACAATAGAGGTGAACAAAAATGTGGAATCAAATATTATATTTAGCAATCGGTTTGGTTGTAGGTGCTGTTGTAACCTTTATTTTAACTAAAAGAGCATTTACCAAACAAATAAAGGAAAACCCTCTAATTACAGAAAAACAAATTAGACAAATGTTTATTTCTATGG
>FR889456.1:941-3097 GCA_000432895.1 Firmicutes bacterium CAG:449
AATAATGATGGAACACCAATTAATAAAAAATAAATGCAGAATTAACTGCATTTTTTATTTGTCAATTTTTCTATTTTTGTAATAATATATTTCATCATTTTTGGAGATTTCTCTAATAACTTTACAAGGTGAACCATACGCAACAACATTACTTGGAATATCTTTTGTAACAATACTACCAGCACCAATAACTGAATTATCACCAATATTAACACCTGGTAAAACGATAACACCCGCTCCAAGCCAGCAATTTTTTCCAATATGAATTGGTAAATTAAATTGATAACCTTTTTCTCTTAAGCGAGGTAAAATAGGATGTCCTGCTGTAGCTAATGTAACATTTGGTCCAATCATTGTGTTATCACCAATATAAATGTGAGTGTCATCGACACAAGTTAAATTAAAATTTGCATAAACATAATTTCCTAAGTGTACATGATGTCCACCAAAATTAGCATGAAAAGGTGGCTCAATATAGCAACCTTCACCAACAGAAGCAAACATTTCTTTCATCATTTGTTGTCTTTTTTCTTGTTCAAGAGGACGAGTTTGATTGAATGAATAAAGCTTATCTAAACATTGTAATTGAAAGTTAACAATTTCTTGATCGTTAGGGTAATATATTTCCCCAGTATGCATTCTATCTTTCATTTCACTCATAAATTATCTCCTTTTTATTAAACTTGATTATTACTTTACATATACTAAATATTTACTAATTAATTACTTATTTCTTGATAACCATTTAATTTTACTTTCTTCACCTTTAAATAAACGTTTGATATTAGCGTGATGACGAACAATAAGTAATAAACATATAGTTCCCATAAATATTGAATATGGTAAACCAAAAGATAAATTTAAGATCATTCCATGTTGAACAAAAGGAATAAAAGTAAAAATAAATAAGCAAATAGAGGTTATAATAGAACTTAACGAAACATATTTAGTTAATATTAAAATAATAAAGAAAACTACTAATCCAATTAAGGTTAAAATCCAATTGGTAATTATACATATTCCAGCTAGACACGCGACAATTTTACCACCTTTAAAATTAAAGAAAATAGGGTAGCAATGACCAATACAACAACTAAACGCACAAATATAACAAATAATACTTGAATCAATAGTTAAGTTTTCTTTTATATATGGAATTAAACAAACTAAATAAACTATAGCAATTGATACAATTGATTTTAACGCATCAAGAATAATTGTAATTAATCCAGCTTTTTTTCCTAAAACACGACCAGTATTTGTTCCACCTGAATTATGTGAACCAAGTGTTCTAATATCTACTCCATAAAATATTTTACCAACTAAAACACCATTAGAAATGGAACCAATTAAATAAGAAATAAGAACTGATAAAATAATTAAAATTGTTGTAATCATATAATTTTTGACCTCTAATTAAACAAAAATATAATAAATTATATTTATAGATTATTAAAGCAAAATTTGTTATAATTAACAAGTATAAAAAAAGAGGTACAAATTATGGCTGATAGTTATAGTGCAAATTCGTTATCAATTCTTCACGATTTAGAGCCAGTTACAACTCGTCCTGGTATGTATATTGGTTCAACTGATTATCTTGGAACACATCATTTAGCATGGGAAGTTCTTGATAATGCAGTTGATGAAGCAGTCGCAGGATATGGCAAAAATATTACTGTTACAATTCATAAAGATGGTTCTTTATCAGTAAAAGATGAAGGGCGTGGAATTCCATACGATTATAATGCGAAAGAAAAAAAAGATGGTTTTGATATTATTTTCTGTACTTTACATGGTGGTGGAAAATTTTCAGATAAAAATTATAAAACTTCTTCTGGATTACATGGTGTTGGAGCAGCATGTGTTAATGCCTTTGCAGAATGGTTAAATATTACTGTTTATAAAGATGGAAAAGAAGTTCAAGGTGGATATAGAGATGGTGGAAAAAAAAAGATTGCTCCAAAAGTAATTGGAAATACTTCTAAAAGAGGATCAATTGTTTCTTTTAAACCAAAACTTGGAATTTTAACTGATGTTACTTGGAGATATGAATTATTTGCTGAACATTTAAATAATACTGCTTCTCAATTACCTGGAGTACATGTATATTTAATTGACGAAAGAACAGATAGAAAAGATGATTTTTATTACGA
>FR889456.1:3162-3443 GCA_000432895.1 Firmicutes bacterium CAG:449
AAATAATAAAGCTTTAACTCCAATTTTACATTTTAAAGAAACTGTTGGCGGTAATACTATTGAATTTGCTTTCCAATATTTAGATCAATTCTATGAAGAAAGATTTTATTCATTTGCTAATACTGTATTTACTCCTGATGAAGGTACGCATGTACGTGGATTTAGAATTGGTTTTAATAAAGCAATTAATGAATATGGTGAAGAAGCAAATTATATTAAAAAAGGTCAAAAAATTGAACAAGCCGATATTCAAGAAGGTTTAACTGGTATTTTATCAGTAA
>FR889456.1:3449-3712 GCA_000432895.1 Firmicutes bacterium CAG:449
TTTAACTGGTATTTTATCAGTAATGATTAAGGAAGAAGAACTTCATTTTATTGGTCAAACTAAAGGTAAATTAGGTACTGCTTCGATTCAAAATCCAGTAGCAAATTTTGTTTATGAAAAAGTATATTATTTCTTAAAAGAAAATAAAAGTTTTGCTAAAGCTATTATGAAAAAAATTATGGCCGCGGCTAATACTAGAACTAAAGCAAGAAAAGCTACTGAAGAAGCAAGAAGTAATGTAAAAGCTAACGATCCAAAAGCTC
>FR889456.1:3759-3992 GCA_000432895.1 Firmicutes bacterium CAG:449
TGCTTTATCTGGTAAACTTGTTCCACCTAATTCAAGAGAATATGAAAAGTGTGAATTATTTATCGTCGAAGGTGATTCCGCTGGTGGGTCTGCTAAAAAGTGTCGTGATAGAAAATATCAAGGTTTATTACCTTTAAGAGGTAAACCAAAAAATATTTCAACAGATGCTGAAGATGCCTTTATGAAAAATGAAGAGTTATCGACTTTAACTTATACTATTGGTACAGGAGCGG
>FR889456.1:4022-4737 GCA_000432895.1 Firmicutes bacterium CAG:449
AATATTAAAAATCTTCATTATGATAAAATTATTATCATGACCGATGCTGATACTGATGGATCTCATATTCAAAATTTATTATTAAATTTCTTTTATAAGAAAATGAAACCTTTAATCGAACAAGGTCATATTTATGTTGCTTGCCCACCTTTATATCGTGTTGCAAAAACTATTAATAAAAAAACTATTGAAGAATATTGTTGGACTGATGCTGATTTAGAAAATGCTAAAAAGAAAATTGGCTCAGGATATGTTATTAATCGTTATAAAGGACTTGGTGAAATGGATGCTAACCAATTATGGGAAACAACTATGGATCCAAAGAGTAGACGTTTAATTCAAGTTACAATGCCTAATGATGAATCAGCTGGTGATAAGATTGATTTATTTATGGGTAAAGATGCTTCTAGACGTCAAAAATGGATTAATGAATATATTGATTTTTCAAACAAAGATGATTTTATGGCAATTGCAAGAGAAAACAGGAAGGAGAGTGAATAATTATGGCTAAGAAAAAAGAAATTATTGAAGAAATTTCTTCACATGAAATGATTATTCAAGACGAAATTGAAACTGTTTTATCTAATGGATTTGGTCGTTATTCAAAATATGTTCTTCAAGAAAGAGCAGTTCCTGATGTTAGAGATGGTTTAAAACCTGTTCAAAGAAGAATTATTTATTCAATGTACGAAGAAAGAAATACATTTGATAAACC
>FR889456.1:4758-15728 GCA_000432895.1 Firmicutes bacterium CAG:449
AACCAACTAGGAAATGTGCTAAAACTGTAGGTAATGTTATTGCTAAATATCATCCTCATGGTGATGCTTCAGTTTATGATGCGATGGTCAGATTATCTCAAGATTGGAAAATGAGAGTTCCATTAATTGATTTCCAAGGTAATAATGGTTCTATTGATGGTGATGGAGCCGCTGCTTATCGTTATACTGAATCACGTTTAGCGGAAATTACTGAACAATTAGTTTTAGATTTAGAAAAAAATACTGTTGATTATGAATTAAACTTTGATGATACAACTGAAGAACCAACTGTTTTACCTTCTAGATATCCAAATATTTTAGTTAATGGTGCTTCAGGCGTTGCTATTGGCGCTTCAACAGATATTCCACCTCATAATTTAGGTGAAGTAATCGATGCGACAATTTATCGAATTAATCATAAAAGATGTACAACTAAAGATTTAATGAAATTTATTATTGCTCCTGATTTTCCTACTGGAGGAATAATCATTAATCCTGATGAACTTGAACAAGCGTATTCAACAGGTAAAGGTTTAGTTAAAGTAATGTGTAAAATGCACATCGAAGAAGAAAAAAACTGTAATCAAATTATTATTACTGAAATTCCTTATGGAGTAGAAAAATCTGCACTTGTCAAAAATATTATGATGTGTAGAGTTAATAATAATATTGATGCAATTCTTGAAGTAAGAGATGAAACTGATAAAGATGGCTTAAGAATTTGTATTGATGTAAAAAAAGATGCTGATGTGGAAGCTACTAAAAAGTTTATTATTTCTAAAGGCGTATTAACTTCTTCTATTAAATTTAATATGCTTGTTATTAATCATTATAAGCCTTCTGTTTTACCTTTAATTGATGTTTTAGATTGCTATATTGAACATCAAATAGAAGTTATTACTAGAAGAAGTAATTTTGATTTAAAGAAAGCTAGAGAAAGATTACATATCGTTGAAGGTTTAATTAAAGCACTTTCTATTATTGATCAAGTTATCGCCTTAATTAGATCATCTAAAGATAAAGCTAATGCTAGAGAAAGATTAATAAATGAATTAAGTTTTTCTGAAAAACAAGCAGAAGCTTTATTAATGATGCAATTATATCGTTTATCAAATACTGATGTAACAACCTTAGTAAATGAAAAAGATAATTTAACAAAAACTATTAAAGAATTGAATGAATTACTTTCTTCTGAAGATAAGATGAATCGTTTAATTTGTAAAGATTTAAAAGCAATTAAAGATAAATTTGCTGATCCAAGAAGAACAACTTTACAAAAAGAAGAATTAGATTTAAAAGTTGATTTAAGAGATTTAGTTACTAAAGATGAAACCATGGTTTGTTTTACTAGAGATGGTTATTTAAAAAGAACATCTTTAAGATCATATAATTCTGTTTCTGATTCTATTCCAGGATTAAAAGATGGTGATGTTATTAGAGGTATAGTTAAATGCTTTACAACCGATAATTTATTATTATTTACAACTCTGGGTAATTTATTATCAATTCCTGTGTTTAAAATCATTGATAATAAATGGAAAGAAGAGGGTAAACATATTAATGAAATTGGTAGTTTATCTAACGCAGAACAAATTATTGGTGNNCAGAACAAATTATTGGTGGTGTTATTTTAAGAGAAGTTAAAGAAGGTGTAAATATTGTTCTAGCTTCTAAAAATGGACAAATCAAGAAAACAAGTATTGAAGAATTTGTAACTTCAAGAATTGCTAAAACATCAAAATGTTTTAATTTAAGTGGTGATGATGAACTTGTTAGTGTCCAAATTAGTAAAGGTAATTCAGATATTTTAGTGGTTTCAACAAATGGTCAATGTTCATTGTTTAATGAAAGTGAACTCAATTTAGTTTCTTTAAAAGCTGGTGGAGTAAAAGCAATAACTGGTATTGATGAAGATAACAAAGTAGCTACATTATTAACTTTTGATGAAAGAGAATCTTGTAAATTAGGTATTATTACTCACCAACAAGGTGGAAGATTAGTTGATTATTCCAATATCACTAGAACTAATCGATTAGGTGCTAAATGTGCTTTATATCGTTCATTTAAGAGTGAACCTCAAGAATGTTTAAATGTTTATAAATTTCCTAAAAAAGCTGAAAAAATGCAAATTAATCTTGTTTTAGATAATAAAATCAGATGTATTGCTAAACTGGAAGAAACTAAAACTTATCCTCTTGAAGCATATTTAAAACACAATCTTGATTTTGCAAGTGAAGATAATGTTAAAGACGCCTTTATTGAATATGTTCCTATTATTGATAATTCGTTAATTACTGTTGTCAGTAAAAAAATTGAAAAAGAAGAAAAATCAAAAGATAGTGACGAATACGAACAATTATCATTATTCTCATATATTGATGAAGATTAATCATCTAATTGGTGTTTTTTAAATTCTTGATATAATTTAATCAAAGCTCGCTTTTCGATTCGAGAAACATAACTACGAGAGATATGGTACATTTTGCCTATCTCTTTTTGCGTGTATTCACTATTGTTATTTAACCCATAACGAAGGGAAATTATTTGGTATTCTTTATCGTCTAAAACTTCAATATATTTATTTAAAGCTTTTATTTTTTCCTTTTTATCATAATCATCTGGCGTGGAGATAGAAGTAATATTGATAACATCCTCTAATAAAATTTCTTCACCATCTTTATCTAAAGAAACAGTATCTGAAAGTAAAATGTCTTTAGCACATTTTTTATTGCTTCTTAAAACCATTAAAATCTCGTTTTCAATGCATTTAGAAGCGTAGGTGGCTAATTTTACTTGTTTAGATAAAGAATAACTATCAATAGCCTTAATTAAACCAATTGTGCCAATAGAGATTAAATCTTCATATGTGGCATCTTTTGATTCATATTTTTTTGCAATATGACCTACAAGTCTTAGATTATGGATAATAAGTTTTTTTCGTGCTTTTTCATGGTTTTCTTTATCAAATAATTTTTCTAATGTCTGTTTTTCTTCTTCATCAGATAAATTTTTTGGGAAAACTCCATTTTCAATATAGCCTAAAAGAAAATTTAAATTTAATAATTTTAATAGAAAAGTTAACATATTTATCGCTATAATTTTATGAAAAAATTAGACATTTAGAACTGGTTTTTATATATTTTTAGCTAAAACACAATCATATTTATATATTTCTTTTTATTTTATGTTAAAATAAAAGTATGAAAAGATTTGAACCTGATTTTTACGCACAAAATATATTTTCTATCGATGTTTCTTTTTATAAAAAACATGGGATAAAATGTGTATTATCTGATTTAGATAATACTTTAGATGCTTTTGATAAACTTGAACCTTCTAAAAGAGTAATTGATTTAAAAAATAAACTTAATAAAGAAGGAATTGAGCTAGTTATTGTATCGAATAATAAAGAGAAAAGAAAAGGTATTTATTGTACTTTATTAGGCGTAAAAGGGATATTTTCATGTCGAAAACCTTTTAAAAAGAGAATTAGTTTGTTTATAAAAAAGTTAAATTATCGAAAAGAGGAAGTTATTTTAGTGGGCGATCAATTATTGACTGATGTTCAATGTGGTAAAAACGCTAAAATAAAAGTTATATTAACTGAACCAATCGTAAAAAAAGATCAATGGACAACTAAATTTAATCGTTTAATTGATAAACCAATTAGAAAACATCTTAAAAATAAAGGTTATTTAGAAAGTGTGAGGATAACAAATGGGCAAGAATGATTTTATTAAACTATATTGTTTTGGATGCGGAGCAGAGCTTCAAAATGATGATCCTAAATTAGCAGGGTATATTCCAAAGTTTTTAGAGAAAGATGCAAAATATCTTTGTCAAAGATGTTTTAGACTTCAACATTATGGAATAAATAATGAAGATATTACTTATAACAAGGATTATTCTAAAATTATTGAACAGGCTTATTATCAAAAAGCTTTATTTGTTTATGTTGTAGATTTATTTGCTTTCCAAAGTTCAATAGTTATGTCGCTTCTTGAAAAGTTAAGAGGAGCAAAATTACTTGTAATTGCCACCAAAAGAGATGTTATTCCTAGTGCAGTATCTGATCAAAAATTAATTAATTTTGTGAAAAATGAATTATTAAATTTAGGTATTAAGCCATTAGAAGTAATGCTTTCATCAGGAAAAAATAATTATAATATTGAAAATATTGTTGCAAAAGTTAATGAATTAAGAAAAGGAAAAAATGTTTATATTTTTGGAGCAGCATCAGTTGGTAAATCAAGTTTAGTTAATGCATTTTTAAAAATATATTCAAATCAGACCAATAAAATGATTTCAACTTCTTATTATCCAGGAACAACTTTAGATGTTATTAAAGTGCCATTAAATACTAATTCTTATATATTTGATACTCCAGGGATAAGTCTAGATAGTTCAATTTATTCGCATATTGATAAAAAATTAATTAAATATATTACTCCAAATAAAGAAATAAAACCATTAGTTTTTCAATTACAAGCTAATCAATCTATTTTGATTGAAAATCTAGCAAAAATTGATTTTATTAATAACGAAAAAACAAATATTACAATATTTATGAGTAATTATTTGACTGCGACAAGATCAAAACTTGAAAATTCAAATAATGCTTTTAATAACATGATAATTAATAAACAAATAAAACATGTTGATAGAAATGTTAAATCTCTTGACGATTTACTTCTTCATGAAATAACATTACCTAATGAAGCTTGCGATATTGTTATATCTGGCTTATTATGGATAAAATTAAAAGGGAAGGGCGAAAATATACGTGTATATACTTTAAAAGGTGTAGAAGTTAATATTCGTAAGTGTAAAATATAATGTTAAACAAAAATCAAATTAAGTATTTAAAAAGTTTATCAAATACAATAGAAAATAAATATCAAATTGGTAAAAACGAATTAGGAGAAACACAATTACAAATGTTATCTAATGCTTTAGATAAATATGAATTAATCAAAATTTCTATTAATCGTTCAGTTATCGATGCTAAAGAAGAATATGCAAGTGAACTAGTTGAATTATTACATGCTGAGTTTATTCAAATGGTTGGTGGAGTGATAACAATATACCGCAAGAACTTAAAAGAACCTAAAATTAAATTACCTCGTTAGTATGAAAAAAGTATTATTATTCGGAGGATCTTTTGATCCTATTCATAACGCTCATTTAGTTTTAGCGCGTCATGCTTATCAAGAATTAAAAGTTGATAAATGTTATTTTATCATTGCTAAAAACCCTCGTTGGAAGCATCCTGATACCACACCTGAAGAAAGACTTGATATGCTTAAATTAGCTTTACAAGACTATAAAGAATTTGAAATATCTTTAATTGAATTCAATTCAAATTCTGATCCAACATATACTTACGATACAATTGTAGAATTAAATAAAATAGAGCAGAACAAATATTATTATTTAATTGGTTCAGATCAAGAACAATTATTACATAAATGGTATAAAATTGATGAATTAAGTAAGCTTGTTCAATTTGTTGTTTTTAAAAGATTTGGTTATCCTTTAGATGAGGATAATTTAAAAAAATATCATTGTGAAGTTTTAAAAAGTGAAGAGTTTGATATTTCTTCGACCAATATTAGAAAATTAAAACAAATAAATTCACCTTTAAAAGTGTTAAATTATATTGCTGAGCATGAGCTTTATTATGTTAAATTCATTAAGCAATATATCACTGATAAACGTTTAAAACATTCTTTTTCAGTAGCTAGTCTTGCTTATGAAATTGCTCAAGTTAATTTAATTGATCCTAATAAAGCTTATCTAGCTGGTTTACTTCACGATATCGCTAAACAAACACCTCTAGAAAGAAGTTTACAGATTTTATTTGATAATTATCAGGATGTCACAAAAAGTGTCGGAGAATGGGCTTATCATCAATTTGTTGGAGCTTTTATTGCCGAAAAAGAATTTGAAATTGAAGATAAAAATATTCTTCATGCCATTTGTTATCATGCTACTGGTATTGATAATATGTCAGAACTAGATAAAGTTATTTATTGTGCAGATAAATTAGATCCATTAAGAGGGTGGGATTCAACAAAATTAATTGAAAAGTGTAAAAAAGACATAAACCAAGGATTTATTTCTGTTTTAAAAGAAAATATTATATTTTTTAAAAAGAAAAATATCGATTATAAAAATAATTATACCTTAAAATGCTTATCTTATTATTTAGATAGAAAGGATTATGAATAATGGAAAATGTTAAATTAGATTTAGTAAAAAAAATGATTGATGAAAAAAAAGGGGAAAACATTTCAGTTTATGATGTTTCAACCACTTCACCAATTTGTTCTTTTATTGTTATTGCTACCATCATGAATGGTCGTCAAGGTAAAGCAATCGCAGATGAATTACAAATTATCCAAGAAAAATTAAACGAAAGAGTAAAGCACCTAGAAGGCACAGAAAAAGATAATTGGATTTTAATTGATTTAGGAGATATTATAGTTCATTTATTTACTCAAGAAGAAAGAAATAGAGTAAATCTTGATGAATTAATTGAAAGAGTGCATAAAAATGATTAAAGAAGTTAATTTAATCATTATTGCCATGGATGAAGAATTCGAAGCTTTATTAAATAACATTAAAGATCATCAAGTGGAAGATTTTTTTGATAATAAAATATATTCATTTAGATTTAATAAAGAATATTTTATTGCTTTAAGAGGTAAGATTGGTAAAGTTTCCACTGCCTTTTATATTGGACAATTATCAATGAAGTTCAATATTAAAAAAATTTATAATTTAGGTACTTCAGGAGCTTATCAAAAATCATTAAATATTGGTGATGTGGTAATCGCTAGTAGAGTAGGGTATTTTGATGTGGATGTCACTGGTTTTTCTTATCCAATGGGGCAAGTACCTCATTGTCCAAGATTCTTTGAAAGTGAAAGTGTTAATATCACTAATTTAAATTTTGATGAGTTTAAAGTTCATCAAGGATTAATTGGTTCATCTGATTCATTTATTACCATAAAAAATGTAGATTTATTTCCTTTAAAAGAATTAAATCCATTATGCGTTGAAATGGAAGCAGGTGCAGTTAGTCAATGTGCTTACTTATTAAAAATTCCATTTATAATAATTAGATCAATTTCAGATAAAATATATGAAAAAGATAATTCGCTTGACTGTGATAATAATTTAAAAAAAGCGTCTAGTAATTGTGTAAGTGTCTTACTTAAATTAATTAATGATTAACATATAAGAAATTACTTATATGTTTTTTTATAGTGGAGTGGAGTAATAACCATATTTAATACAACTTTCTAAATCTTTTTTACCACATACAAAGATATAAGTTTTATCATTAAATGAAGTAACACGATAGACAAATAATTTAGTTAATGGTAAGACTGAAATATCTCTATAATTATACTTAAATCCATTGAATGAATAGATGGATTTTTCTTTTTCTTCTAAAACCCTAAAGAATTGTTTTAAATTAATCATTTTATTAAATCTCCTTAATAAAATTATATACTTCGCATAATGTTCATTATGTAAAGTAATAATTAAAAAATGGCTAATTATAGGAAGTTTTTTTACTAATAAAAAAATCGATTTAATAAACATAGGACTTATCCACATAAGTTATCCACATTTTTAAATCGATTCAATTAACTTAATATATACTAATTATCTACTAATATTATACTTTAATATTACTTATCTTCTAATAACTCAGAAATTATAGTTCCAATTTGACAATCTTTCTTTTTTAATGAGAAATTTTCAATAATAGTTCTTCCCATATCAGCAAAAGAAGATCTTTCATCTAAATATTTACCATCTTTATAAGATTTTGAATACGCAATAAATGGAACTTTTTCTCTTGTATGATCACTGCCTCTAAAGGTTGGATCATTACCATGATCAGCAGTAATTATTAATAAATCATCATCGTTTAATAATGGTAATAAATTAGCTAAATCTTGATCAAATTCTTCAATACATTTACCATATCCAACTGGATTTCTTCTATGACCATATTCTGAATCAAATTCCACTAAATTAACAAAGCAAAGGCCTGTGAAATCTTTTTTAGCGATATTATTTGTTATTTCCATTCCATTATGATTTGAAATAGATTTATAAGTTTCAGTCACTCCCACTCCATTGAAGATATCAGCAATCTTACCAACACAAATTACATCAAAATTATTATCTTTTAAAGTTTCCATATAAGTATAAGATGATGGACTTAAAGCATAATCATGTCTATTAGGAGTTCTTTTGAAATTAGATGGATTATCTCCAATAAATGGTCTTGCAATCACTCTACCGACTTTATATTCTTCTTTCATACAGATTTCTCTAGCTACTTCACATAAATGATATAATTCTTTAACTGGAACTATTTTTTCGTTTGCGCATAATTGAAGTACTGAATCTGCCGAGGTATAAAGAATAATTTCTCCTGTTTTAAGATGTCTTTCTCCTAAATCATTAATAATTTTTGTACCAGAAACAGAAATATTACCAATATATTTTTTACCAGTTTTTTGTTCTAATTCATCAATTAATGATTGAGGAAAACCATGTTCAGAAAAGGTTTTAAAAGGTTTTGTGGTTAATACTCCCATCATTTCCCAATGCCCAGTCATTGTATCTTTACCATTAGATTCTTCTTTTAAACGAGCAACATAAGAATGAGGATGTTCTATTTTACTAGTTCCAATAATATTATTGTTAATATCATATAATCCTAAACTATTTAATGTAGGAATATTTAAACCTTTACAAACTTGAGAGATATGAACAAAAGTATTACTTCCTTCATCATTAAATTTTTTTGCATCAGGCATTTCACCAACACCTAATGAATCCATTACTATTAAAAATACTCTTTTAAATTTCATAAAAACCTCCTATTTCATATATAAATCATATGCTGATCTTACTCTTTTACTTGATACATGTGTATAAATTTGTGTTGTAGCAATATTACTATGACCAAGCATTTGTTGAACAGATCTTAGTGATGCCCCATTTTCCAGTAAATGCGTAGCAAAGCAATGTCTTAATGTATGTGGGCTTACATTAACTATTATACCAGCATTTGAAGCATATTGCTTGATATTTTGCCAAAAATACTGTCTTGTAAGGGGTAATCCTTGCTTATTAATGAAAATATATTTGGAATTACGATATGGAGAAATATTTCTTACTTCATTTAAATATTTAATCAAATATTCTAAAGCAAAATCACTTAAAGGAACATATCTTTCTTTAGCGCCTTTACCAAAGATTCTAATTAATTTTTTTTCAAGTGATAAATTCTTTTTTTCAATTGATAATAATTCACTTACTCTAAGTCCAGAAGCATACATCACTTCTAACATTGCTCTATCTCTAATTCCATTTGGTTTAGTTAAATCTGGTTGTTCTAATAACAAGTCAATTTCTTCAAAGCTTAAAACTGTTGGTAAATGAGATGGTTTTTTAGGTAAATCAATTTGATTAATATCACAATTAATAATCTTTTCGTGCACTAAATATAAATAAAAAGATTTCACGCTTGAAACCATTCTTAAAATTGTTGAAATCGCTTTTCCTTGATTATTTAAATAAATAATATATTTTTCAACATCATCTAGTGATAATTCATCTACTATATTTTTTTTATTAATTTTATTAAAACAAATCAAATCTTCTTTATAACAACTAATTGTTTGTTTTAATAATCCTTTTTCAACTACACAATATGTTAAAAAACATTCTAAAGCATCTTCAAATTCCATCTTTATCCTTCTTTACATCACTTGCTATAGTAAATAATTTTTTATTAGCTTTCCTATTTAATTTATTAATTAAAAGTTTTGTAGAGCATTCTTTTTGCTCTTGAACTTGATTAAATAAACTAATTTGAACATAAAATTCATCAATATTCATTAATTGAGATAAGCCCACTCCTACTAAACGAATAGATTGATTAGTAAAAAATTTATCAAATAATTTCATTACACTTGTATATATATCAATAAAATCATTGGTTGGCTTTTCAATAGTTACAGATCTTGTTATTGATTTAAATGAAGCATCTTTTAAAATCAAAGTTATTGTTTTACCAATTTTTTTATCTTGTTTGGCAGTTAATGCTATTTCATGAGATTTTTGTTCAATAATCTTTTTTATTTCTTCATAATCACTACTATCATAAAGTAAAGTTGTTGTCGAAGAAATTGATTTTGGATCAAAAGGAGTATTTTCAACAACATCATCACCCTCTCCATTAACCCATTTCTTAGCTGTAAAATAAAACTTACCCATAATTTCTTTAACTTTATATGAATCACTTACAGCAAAATCGCCAATAGTATTAATACCTATTTCTTTTAATTTTGGACAAGTTTTTTTACCAATTCCAAAAAAATCATCAATTGGTAAAGGATATAAAATTCTTTTAATATCTTTTTTTCTAATAATAGTTATTCCCATTGGTTTTTTATAATCAGACCCCATTTTTGCTAAAAATTTAGTGGGTCCAATACCAATAGATACTTGTAATAAAGTATTTTTATATAAATTATCTTGTAATTCTTTTAAATATTTTAAAGGATCAGTAATATCTTTCATTAAATCTGTCATATCGACATAACATTCATCAATCGAAGCTTTTTCAATTTTTTTAGTATAATTTTCTTCAATAAAAGAAAAAAATTCATGAGATTTTTGATTATACCATTCAAAATTAACAGGTCTAATAATGACATTGGGGCATAACTTTTTAGCCATATAAGTTGGCATTGCCGAATGAATACCATATTTTCTTGCTTCATATGAAGCAGTTGAAACAATCCCTCTTCTGGAAGAACCTGCAATAATTAATGGTTTATTTTTTAAAGATGGTTCAAGAAGAACAGTAGCCGCGGCAAAGAATTGATTTATATCAATGTGCATTATTATCTTACTCATATTTTTATTATAAA
>FR889456.1:15738-18714 GCA_000432895.1 Firmicutes bacterium CAG:449
ACTCATATTTTTATTATAAATAAAAAACTATGTAAAACAAACATTTACATAGTCAAAATTTTTCTTTATACATTGTTATATTTTCCTAAATTGCTAATTTATTTTTATTTTCAACATTTAAATAATCAGAAATCATTGCGATAAATTCTGAATTAGTCGGTTTAGCTTTTGCTGATGAAATAGTATAACCAAATATTTCATCAATTGTATCAATATTACCTCTGTTCCAGGCTACTTCTATAGCATGGCGAATTGCTCTTTCCACTCTTGAACCAGTTGTTTTATATTTCCTTGCAATTTCTGGATACAAAGTTTTAGTTACTTGTCCTATATAATCAGAATTCTCATAAGAATATGTTATTGCAGTTCTTAAATATCCATATCCTTTTATATGTGCAGGAATTCCTACTTCATGCAATAAATCAGTTATTTGCTTTTCTAAATTAACATTTTCCTTTTCTTCTTTTTTGGTTGGTTGAATATTAGCTAAACGAATATTTTGAATTAAAGTTGATGCTTCATATGGTTTTAATAAAAATTGATTTGCACCTAATGAAGTAATCATATTTAGAATATTTTGATTAACAAAGCCAGAACTAACAATAATATATGGTTTTGCCATTTGACTATAAAATTGATTTAATTCAGTAATTAAGTTAAATCCATCCATCACTGGCATAACAAGTTCAGTAATAATCACATCAACATCTTTTAATGTTTTTAGTTGAAACAATGCATCTTTCCCGTTATAAGATGAGCCATCTAAATACATGTCTTCTTGTGAATTAATTAAACGTGCAAGTTGCGACACAAACTCTTTATTACCATCTACTACATAGATAGCTTTTTTCTTCATATTATCTAGTAATCCCTTACCATTCGCCTTTAGTTTTATTCTAGAGCAAGTAAAAAAGAAAATAAAGTTTTTTTATATAAAAAAATAAAAAAAACGCTTATTTTTGTAAGAATGTAAGCGCTTTTTATATAAAAAAGTAATATTATTGTCAGTTATAGTCTACTTTTGAAGTGACATTTGATACATATATTGCATATACAAAGCATAACCAGAAATGACATTATCAACATTAACATGAGTAATTGCTCCAATTAACATGTTATCTTGAATGATTGGTGAACCTGACATTCCTTGATAAATCCCTCCACCAATTGATAAAAGTTTTTGATCTGTGATTTTAAAAGAAATTCCTTTAATATCGCACTCTGTTTGCTTTTTTAAATCTGTAATTTCAATATTAAATTCTTCTACTTTTTTATCTTTAATACAAGTTCTTATTTTGGCTTTTCCAAGTTTAACTTGATTCCAACTTGCTACTTCAATTGGTTGGTATGAAGAAGGAATTTCTTCTAATGAACCAAATATACCAAAAGATGTATTTTTATAAATTGAACCTAAATGATCTTCAAAAGTTAAAGTACAATTTTTACTTCCAACATGGCCATTTGATGACTTATTAATTGAATCAACTGCTTCTAAATAAATATTTCCCACTCTAACATCTAATATTTGTTCACTATCATTATCATAAACTTCGTGTGCTAAAGCCCCATAACTTTTATTAATTGGATCATAGAATGAAATAGTCCCAACTCCTAATATTCTTTCTTTAACATATAAACCTGTTTTAATAACATTATTTATATTGATTAAATATAAAGTTTTTAGCATTTCTTTACCTTTTCTATTAATAGTTATTTGGCATTTTCCGCTATCTTTATATTTAGAAAAATGTTTAACAAAACTATTTAAATCAGTTACTTGATATTCGCCAACTTTAATAATACGATCACCTTTAACAATATCAGAATCTCGATAAGGATTATATGTATTATTTTCATATTCAACATCATAAAAACCAGTCACAATCAATCCATCAGGATAAATTTCAAAGGCGATATTTTCTCCTCCTGGAATTAAAGTTAAACCATTTACTATTTTTGGACTAACTAATGTTAAGAAAAAAATAGCAATGATCAGAAATAATTTTTTCATTATTTTCTCCTCTCATCACTATTATTAGTTAATTAAAAATGAATATTCTAGATAAATTTGGATAAACTATTTAAGTAAATCTTCTGCGGATTTTAAAGAAATTTCCGTAATTTCTCCAAACATCATTTTAGCAATTTCTTTTATTCTTTCTTCTTTAGTTAATAAATTAATTACCGAATAAGTTTTATTATTTTTAATATATTTGCTTACTAAGTATTGATAGTCTGCTTTTGAAGCAACTTGTACTAAATGTGATATAGCAATAACTTGGCTATTTAAAGATATTTCTTTCATTTTAAGACTTATTGCGTTACCAACTCGACCAGAAACCCCAATATCAATTTCATCAAAAATGATCGTTTCCATTTGATTAATTTTATTAAAAACAGTTTTTAAAGCAAGATTCAATCTACTTGTTTCACCTAAAGATGCCGTTTTTTCTAAAGAAATAAAATTTTGACCAACATTAGCTTTTAATAAAAATATAACTTTATCAATTCCTCTATTATTTAATTCAATAGGAGTTATATCTACTTTAAATTCAGCATTTTCTAAATATAAATCTTTTAGTTGTTTATTCACTTCATTTTGTAAATTTTCAGCATATTTATTTCTAATATTACTTATTTTTTTAGCAATAGAAGTCAAATTAATTCTTTTTGCATTTAATTCATTTTCTAATTTTAAAATATTATCTTCATAATTAATTAAATCATCAATATTTTGTTTAATTTCTTGATGATGAGCAATAATATCTTGACTAGTATAACCATATTTTTTTCTTAATGAATGCAATAAAAATAATCGTTCATTAATCTCATCTAATCGAATTAATTGCTCTTTTTGTGATTCGAATTTATCATTAATTGTTTGATAAATATCATCCATTTGAAAATATAAATCATTAAATTTTTCACTTAACTTATCTTCATCATCAATATAAGATAGAGTCTTTTTTGCTTTAT
>FR889456.1:18746-20110 GCA_000432895.1 Firmicutes bacterium CAG:449
AGAAGAACTTACTTCTTCATAAATCGATAAAAATTCAGCAATTTTTTCACTTTGTTTACTAAAATTCATTAAATAATTTCTTTCTTGTTCAAGGTTTTCCATTTCATTTTCTTGAATGTTAACTTTATTTAATTCTTCATCTTGGAATTTTAAATAATCAATACTTCCTAAATCTAATTGCTTATTTTTTAAATTTTGTAATTTACTTTTTGTTTCTAAATAATCTTTATATGACTTATTAAACTCATTAAAAATTTCTTTTTCATCTTTTGACAAAAGTAATTCGGAAAATGAATCTAATAAATTTAATTGGTTTTCTTCTTTTAAATAATTATTATCTTTTTGTTGAGAATGGATATCAAGAATTAAACTAGTAACATTTTTTAAAACTGTTAAAGGAACATTATGCATATTGATTTTAGCTTGCGATTTCCCATTAATATCTAAAGTTCTTGATAAAATCAATTCTTCATCAACATTATCATCTATTAATGATTCAATTTGTTTTTTTATTTTATCGTTTTTAATATAAAAAACACCTTCAATAAACGCTTTTTGTTCATTGAAACGTATTTTATCAAAAGAAGATCGTTCTCCCATTAATAACGATAAAGCATCAATAATAATAGATTTACCTGCACCAGTTTCACCAGTTAAAGCAATAAATCCAGATGGAAAATCAACTTCTAAATCTTCAATAATGGCAAAATTTTTAATTACTAACTTACTTAACATATTTTTATTATAATTTAATTTATTTAAATGTAAATATTCACATTTGTTTATAAAAATTTAATTACTATTAATCTACTAATTATATACTAATATAGTACTATATACATACTAAATATCTTTTGAAGTGTTTTCTATCGTTTCAATGCTTTTAATTTGTCCATTTTCAACAATATAAGACATTTTATTAATTGATTCATTTAACTCTTTATTTAATTCATCAGAAAGTTTTTTAGCTTCTTGATATAAAGCAATAGAAGATTCTAAATTTAATTTTTCATTTTCAAGTTTATTAACTATTTCCTCTAATTTTTCAAGTTTTTCTTCAAATGTCATATTTCTTCTCCTTTACTTCAACTTCTAGATAACCATCTTTTAACTTAATTTTTAATTTTTGATTTATTTCTACTTCATTAAGAGAATTAATTATTTTATTTTCTTTATTTGTTAATACACTATAACCATTATTTAATAATGAATATGGGTTCAAATAAGAAATTTTATTATCTAAATAATAAAGTTTTTGATAATAGTAATTAAATTTATTTAATAAAATCTGTTCTAATTTTTGTTTAGACAAATTAATTTCCTCTTGAAGTTTTTTAATCTTTTCTTGAGGTGAATAAAATTCA
>FR889456.1:20115-22294 GCA_000432895.1 Firmicutes bacterium CAG:449
TCTTGAGGTGAATAAAATTCAATTACTTTAGAAAGTGCAACAAGTTTTGCACTATATTTTTCTATTTTTAAATTTAAATTATATTCTGCTTTATTTAATAAAAAATTAATTTTATTTTTTACTACACTTTCTTCAATAATTGAATGATTTGCCGCATCTGTTGGAGTAATACAACTTAAAGAAGAAACATAATCAATTAATGTTGTATCTATTTGATGTCCTACTGCAGAAATAACTGGAATATTAATATTTGCTACAAGCCTAACTAAATCTTCATCATTAAAGGCTTTTAAATCTTCTTTAGAGCCACCTCCACGCGTTATTACTATTAAAGATGGATTAATATTCAAACATTCTTTTAACGCGCTTAAAATCGATTTACTTGCTTCTTCACCTTGCACTAAACATGGAAATAAATATACTTCTGTGTTTAATCTTTTTTTTATTGTTGAGATGTAATCGTGAACTGCCGCGCCAGTTTTAGCAGTAATTAAAGCAATTTTTTTAGGAAATAAAGGAATAGATTTTTTTTCTAAATCAAATAATCCTTCTTTTTGTAATTTTTCTTTCAATTTAGCAAGTTTTAATAAATATTCACCTTCACCATATAATGAAATTTTTCGGCAATATAATTGGTAAGTTCCCCCTTTTTCATAGACACCAATATAACCATTTATTAAAACTTTATTACCATTTTCTAAACAAAAATCTATTTTACTTGCATAAGTAGAAAACATCATGCATTTAATTTGGGAATTTTCATCCTTTAAAGTAAAATAGTAATGGCCAGTATAGTGCTTTGTTAAGCTACTTACTTCTCCCATTACTAAAACATTTAATAAAGAAAAATCACTTTCAACGACTGATTTAATATATTCGTTTAAATTACTTACACTTAAACATTGACTCATAATATTTTATCTAATAAAGCATTAACAAAACGATAATCTTTTTCATCAGCATATTTTTTTGCAAGTTTAACACATACATCAATAATAACTGATTTATCAACATTACCAATATATTTATATTCAGTTATTCCAAGCATTAAAATTGAAATAACCACTAGATTAATTCTTTCCATTTTCCAAGTTGTGCAATTAGGTAAAATTAAATTATAAATTTCATTATAATTTTTAACACATTTAACAACAACTTCTTTTACAAAAACTGATACATCAGAATAATTCTCTTCCATCGTATCTTCAATAACTTCAACCAAATCAAAATCATTTTTCATACGATTCAAAAATAAAATTTGATATATAATAAACATGATTTTTTCTTGTTCTTGATTTCTAGATAACATAATTCAAATCCTTTTTGACATTAAAAAAAGCCATATGGCTTTATTCAATTCCTACTACTTTCACATTTATAGAAAATGGAATAAATTCAGTACATGAAGTTAAAGCATACGCTATTTCTTCTTGAATTTTTAAGCATACTTCATTCACATTACATTCTTGAGATAAAATAACTTGTAAATCGACATTTATTTTACCATTTTTAATTTCACAGTGTGTTGGTTGATGCAAGAAAAAAAGAAACTTATCAGCACTTTTAAGCTTTACTCCTTGCATTTTTTTCACAACAGTTTCTACAATTTGATCAAAGACAGTTGTAGAAATTGCAAGTGTTCCTCTTTTTGCATAGTTTTGAATGTAAACATATTCAGCCATAACTATCACTCCTAGATATATTTTACATAAATTTTTAAAGAATATTCAAGACTATTTGTTGTTTTTATCAATTATTAAATCTTTAGAAATAAAATAGCATTTATTCCCTACTTCTTGATTATTAATTAGACCACTAAAAAAGAATTTTAAATCTAATTTATTATCTTCTAACTTTAATTTTTCATTAACTAAAAAAGATAAACGAAAACCTTTAAAAGTATAATTTTCGACATTTTCTTCATTTGATAAAGTATAATTTTGATTAAAATAACCAATGCAAACAATAGAAGAAGGAATATTTTCTATTTTATTAATTGAATATGGTAAAACCATAACTTTAAAATTTTTAATATCTTTGATTGGTTTAGAAAATTCTAAAGAAAGACAAACTTTTTCATCAATAATTGAGCTATAAGTATTTAAGTTTGCATAAGAAAATTCTTCATCATTTTCATCATGAACATAATTAATTAATGCTGCTAGATTTTCAGAATAAG
>FR889456.1:22307-23391 GCA_000432895.1 Firmicutes bacterium CAG:449
TTTCAGAATAAGATTCATCATAATAATTTGATGAACTTGTATTTGAAGAGCAGGCAAATAGTAAAAAAATGAATACTAAAAATATTTTTTTCATAATTTAATTCTAATTTATTTATTTAAAATAGTCTATAATTTATTGAACACGATAAATAATTAAAGCAGAATATTTGTTATAAAAATTTGTATTATTTCTTAAACTTTGATAATTATATTTAATATCAATTAATAAATGATCATCTAATTGCTCTAAAAAATAATTAATATCATTAACAAAATCCTGCTCATTACTCGCTTCTATTATTTCAACTTGTACCATAATTATATGGTATAAATTATTAATGTAATATTTTGTCTAAATAGCAACAATATTTACAATTTTATTTTTAATTACAATAATTTTTTTAATTTGTTTTCCTTCTATTCTTGATTTAACAAAATCAGCATTTAAAACAATTTCTTCAATTTGTTTTTCATCAAGATTAACATCTACTTCAATTGTTCCACGCATTTTGCCACAAATTTGAATAGCAATTTGAATTGTATTTTTTACTAATTTTTTTTCATCAAAATTTGGCCATTTTTCATAAGCTATAGTATTATTGTGTCCTAATTTCTCCCACATTTCTTCACCAATATGAGGAGTAATACAACTAATCATTTTGATAAAACCTTCTGCATATTCTCTTGGTAATTTTTTAACTTTATATACTTCATTAATAAAAATCATCATTTGAGAAATTGCAGTATTAAAAGCAAGATTTTCATAATCTTCAGTAACTTTTTTAACTGTTTGATGATAAACAAAATCAAGTTCTTTTACTTCTTCATCAACAATAACATTCATTTCCACGATTAAACGATATACTCTTTCTAAGAACTTATGAGCACCTTCTACTCCTTGATTTGACCAAGGTTTGCTTGCTTCAAGAGGTCCCATAAACATTTCATATAATCTTAAAGTATCAGCACCATAACTTTTAACAATATCACTTGGATTTACCACATATTCAGGGAACCTTTTACCCATTTTAATACCATTTGAACCTAAAATCATCCCTTGATGAACAAGCTTTTTAAATGGTTC
>FR889456.1:23399-25130 GCA_000432895.1 Firmicutes bacterium CAG:449
ATGAACAAGCTTTTTAAATGGTTCGTCTGCTTTAATAATTCCTTTTTGATGTAAATATTTAGTCCAAATTCTTGAATAAATTAAATGTCCTACTGCATGTTCAGGTCCACCAATATATAAATCAACTGGTAACCAATGATCTAATAATTCTTTTTTTCCAATTTCATTATCATTATGTGGATCAATATATCTAATAAAATACCAACTTGATCCAGCTGATCCTGGCATAGTTGATGTTTCTCTTTTACCAACAAAACCATTATGATTATATTCTTTCCAAGTAGTTGCATTTTCTAAAGGAGCTAATCCATTTTTACCTTTATAATCATCAAGTACAGGAAGAATTAAAGGTAATTCATCATCATCTAAAGCATGAATAGTTCCATCATTTAAATGAACAACAGGAACTGGTTCTCCCCAATATCTTTGACGAGCAAAAATCCATTCTCTAAATTTATAATTAATTTTCTTTTGACCAATATTATTTTTAGATAAATAATCTAGCATTATTTTAATAGCATCTTCTTTATTTAAGCCATTTAAAAAAGAAGAATTAATATGATTTCCATCGCCAACAAATGCTTCTTTTGAAATATCTCCACCTTCTAAGACTGGAATAATTTCAAGATTAAATTTTTTTGCAAAAGCATAATCTCTTTCATCATGAGCAGGAACCGCCATAATTGCTCCAGTACCATAACTAGATAAAACATAATCAGAAATATAAATTGGTATTAATTTTTTTGTTAAAGGATTAATGGCATAACTTCCTGTAAAACAACCAGTTTTTTCTTTAGATAAAGAAGTTCTTTCAAGTTCAGATTTTTTACTTGCTTCTTCTTGATATTTTTGTACTTCACTAAGTTGCTCTTTAGTAGTAATTTTACTTACTAAACTATGTTCAGGAGATAATACACAATAAGTAACACCAAAAATAGTATCACATCTAGTGGTAAACACTGTAAACTTTTCTTGCAAATTATTTACTTCAAAATCAATTAAAGCCCCTTCACTTCTTCCAATCCAGTTTCTTTGCATTTCTTTAGTTGATTCAGGCCAATCAATTTTATTTAATCCATCTAAAAGTTCATCAGCAAAACTTACTTGATCAATAACCCATTGCTTAAGATTTTTTCTAATAACAGGATACCCACCTCTTTCAGATTTTCCATCAATAACTTCATCATTAGATAAAACTGTACCTAATTCTTCACACCAGTTAACAGGCATATCAATATATTTAGCATATCCATCAAGATATAAGTTTTTAAAAATCCATTGAGTCCATTTATAAAAAGAAGGATCAGAAGTTTCAATCATTCTTGACCAATCATAATCAAAACCTAATTCTTTTAATTGTTTTGTAAATGTTTCAATGTTCTTTTGTGTAAATTCTCCTGGATGATGATTTGTTTTAATCGCATATTGTTCTGCTGGTAAACCAAATGAATCATATCCCATTGGATGAAGAACATTATATCCTTGCATTCTTTTCATTCTGGAAACAATATCTGTGGCAGTATATCCTTCTGGATGTCCTGCATGAAGTCCCACGCCAGATGGATATGGAAACATATCTAAAGCGTAGAATTTTGGCTTAGAAAAATCATAAATATCTGTTTTAAAAGTTTTATTTTCTTCCCAATATTTTTGCCATTTTTTTTCAATATTTAAAAAATCGTAACCCATATTTTCCTCCAAAAAAAAAGTACCTTATTTAAGGACGCTGAC
>FR889456.1:25196-26406 GCA_000432895.1 Firmicutes bacterium CAG:449
TTAAAACTTTAACGCAGTAAACGAGCTAAAATGTTATCGAGTTCATTATTTACTAATATATCTTTTCACCAACTAGATACTCTCTAAAATTAGTTAAATAACTACTATTACAACCACTAAAAATAGTTTAAAAAAAAACGTTAAAATTGTCAATCTTTAATAAACATAAAAAAAAATTGCCATTATCCGATGATAACAGCAATTTTTAATTAACAGAAATTTATTATAAAGTTGGAATAACCACTAAATCACTAGATAATCTTACAAAGCTCTTTATTTCTTCAACATGTGGAGTGTTTATATAATTGCTTATATATGGTGCTTGCCATGCTTTCCAATTATTATCACCTTCTTCAATATTAGCGGCGATACCTAAGGTTGATGATCTTGTAAATGTTGTTCCTAAAACTGCATAAGGAATATAAATTATTGATTTTGCTTTTTCTGTTATAAATTTAACTCCTACATTTAATAAATCAACAGTTCCTTTTTCATCATCGAAAACTGCATATGCATGATTAACTTTATATTTTTTTAACCATCTTCCTGATTCTAATTTAAAATGAACAACTTGACTATCTGTATCTCTATCAAAATTATCTTGATTTGTATCAATAAAGAAGTGATAAGAAGTTCCATCTTGTAAATATGGATTATCTTTATTAGATTTATCTGCAATAATATATAAACCATTATTATCTCTAGCTAAAGAAATTTTATATTTATAATTATCACTTTCACCAACTGTACCTAATTCAACACTACTTACAACATCTTCTGCTTTTAAATTAAATGGATTTTTATTGTAATTTGATTGATAGACTTTATTATTTAAACCTACTCTTGGATAAGTATAATAATTATACCATTCAACCATATTACCAAATAAATTCATTGAACGATCACCAACACCATCATCATGAGTAATTACATTGAAACCAAATATTTCATCACTATCCATTTTTAAATATGTGTATGGTAACATTACTTCAATAATATAATTTGAATCTTTTACATAATACTTAAATTCTTTATTGCCTTCTCCAAATGTATCATTATATTTATTTTCCGCTCTAATTCCTTCATAAGTAATTTGGAAATCCATATCTCTAGTATCACTTCTATTAAAATCACTAGGATTTGAATTACCAAAGTCTAAAAATAATTCATAGAAGAAAGAATTAGTTGTTATATCGAAGTTTGCATTATA
>FR889456.1:26434-33481 GCA_000432895.1 Firmicutes bacterium CAG:449
TTAAACCTTCTAAAGTTCTATATATTTGTCCAGAAACATGTTTTACTCCACTTGTATAAATATTAATTTCATCTTGATATGAATATAAATCAATTGTGCCCAATTCAATAGTTTTATTATTTTCATTTATTTGAGAAATATAATCTTCTAAAATAAATTCTTTTTTATATTCAGCATAACCTTCTTTACTAGCGGACACAACAAAGGTTCCTTCAACACTAACATTATTAAATGTGAATCTTCCTTCTTGATTAGTTTGTACAACTTCTTCATTGATTTTTAATTGTACATTTTGTAAAGAACCATCAATAATATTTTCTACTTTTCCAGTAAAAGAAAGATTCATTTTTCCTTCACTTGGAATAAGCATAATATCTTTATTTACTAATCCGTCTTTAATAAGACTTGTCATATCAATAGTTTGAGTTCTATAACCTATTTTTTCGACGATTAAGTCACCTTTTAAATTATTATCTTCTAAAGAAATTGCATATTTTCCATCTTTATCTGTATTTGTTGTTTTATCAAAATAAGTTAATTTTGCTCCATCTAATGGATTTCCATCTAAATCTTTTACTAGACCTGTAATAACGGTTCCTGTTACAGTTAACTCAAAACTATCATGTAAATTTGAATTAGCAACACTTGTAGCAGTGATCTTGGTTTTACCAATATTTTTTACTTTTAATACTCCATTAGTTACTATTGCTACTTCTTCATTAGATGAAGTCCAATTAACTTCTTGAGATAATGTTGAAGGAGAAATTTCAGCTTCTAAAATCTTATCTTCACTACCTAAAGATAAACTTTCATATTTTATTAAAATTGTTAATTTCTCTTCGATTTTCTCTGCTGAACTTTCTGAACTAGAAGTATTTGGTGTCAATGTATTTGATGTTGAACTTGTTTCTCCACTACAAGCGACAAGTCCACTTGCCAAGCTTAATAACGCTACTGATATTAAAAATTTTTTCATGTTATTCTCCCCTTTATGATAAATAAATTTTTATTTCATTATTATTTAAAACTGATGAGTTAAAATCAATTGTGACTATATCTTCAGTTAAACTTCCTCCAGAAAAAGCAAATGGAGAAGCATATTTATTTTTTTGATTATATTTTACACTGATGATGTTACCATTAAGTGTAACTTTTTTAATTGAATTCATACCTTCTAATAAATGGTATCTAAGACTATAATTTTTATTTTCAGATTCTTCAGAATTAGTAAATGTTCCTTGGCCTTTTTTTAAATTTATAACTATAGCATTTTCATTTTTATCATAACGATATGAATAATTTGAGATTCTATTTTGACCATATTTATATGCAGTTGTTTGATGATCATCTTCATAAATGAATCCTTCATCAGAAGCATTTTTACTTGGATAAATATCATAAGATATATTATTCCAATCAATAGAAGCAGTATTTAAAGCATTTTCTACTAATGGAGTCATTGAGCCTAATCTAACAAATAATGGTGTAGATTTTAAATCACATTCAAAACTATAAGAATTTTTACCAGTATAAATTTCACCATTAAAGACATTTAACCAATCTCCTTCAGGTAAATATACTTCTTTTGTATATATATTTTGATTGTTTTTATATAAAAGTGATATTAAGGCATTTCCAGCATCTTCATAATATTCAATTTTAAAAGTATGTGTTGTACCTTTTTTAAGTTCTATAACATCATAAGTAACTGAATCATTTGGTATAAATTTATCGCATTTTAATTCTCCATCAACATAAACTCTTACTCCATCATCAGCTTTTACTGCTAAAACTGTGTCTTGTTCAGGAGTTAAACTTCCTTCAAATGAAGCGGAGAAATTATCTGCATTTACTTTAGATGATGGTTTTCCTGTTCCCCAGTTAAAATTAATTGATTTAACTTTTTCTTCATGTACAGGTGTACCACTTAATGTTTTATTATTGTAATATTTTACAGAGATATCACTATTAAACCAATTTGTTGGCATTACATTATAAATGTCATCACTCATTGGTGCAAATAAGATATTGTTTCCAATTAAATATTCATCATTTCTTTGAGCTAATTCATCATTTGGATAATTAAATTCTAACGATCTAATTAAAGGCATCCCTGTTTGGTAATTTTCATAAGCTAAAGAATAATATAAAGCCATTAAGCGATAACGAAGATTAATATAATCTCTAGAAATATTTAATGCATCTTCACCATATAACCATGGTTGTCTGTATCTTTGATTATATTTTGATGAGTGAGGTCTAAAGATTGGTGATAATGCTCCATATTGGATCCAACGAGTATATAATTCATTGCTAGGGTTACCATTATGACCACCTAAATCACTACTCATATATGGAGTAGCATCAATTCCTGACTTAATAATATCAGAAATTTCTTGTTGTAAAGAACTGCTATCAGCATTAATATCACCTGTCCATTGAATAGAATATCTATGAGAAGCTGAATTTTTTATTCCATTATATTTACCATGATATATATTATCAGCGTTTGCCATAATAACAGGTCTACGATATATTTGACTGTTATTTGCTTGATTTTGATAATGTTGTTTAGTGATATCGTGAAATAAATACATTCCCCAAGTTTCATGGTTAATTGCAGATGGAGTTGGTGATTTAAGAGCGGTTGTCCAGTTTCTATCATACCACCAAGTATCTAATCCCATTTCTAATAAATTAGTCAAATTTTCTTTTCTATAATCAATTTCAGAAACATCTAACACTGAGCCAGTACCACTAACAGGTTCAGGATGATCATTAAACATTACTTCAATATTTTGATTATGTACTTTTTCTAAAAAACCAGCCATATCAGGAAATAAAGTAGTATTAACATCATATCCAATACCGGTTGATGATGATTGTCTCCAATCTGTATCAATAACTAAATTATCTAAAGGAAGATTATATTTTTTATAGTTATCTATTTCATCTTGAGCAGTTTTTTCTGAATATGCATAATATTTTGAATCCCATGAACCTAAATTAGCAAGTCTTACCATTTCTGTTTTACCAGTTAAATTTACATAAGCTTGTCTTAACAATTTAGCATTTTTTAATGGTAATAAAACATATAAATCTTTTGCATCATTTTGAATTTTATATCCACTGGTTATATCATATTTTGAATCTGTATTATTATAATATGAATCAGTTGAATAACCATCTTCAGGAATCACAATTCTTGGTTTATCCACTAAAGGAAATGCATCTGGAGTATTACTTGGAGAAGGTAAACTACCAGTATTATTCATAAATGATCCATTATAAATTATTGAATCATTCTTTTTAATTATTATACCATTAAAATTTTCACATTCATAAGGAACAATTATTGTAATGTCATTAAATGTTATTATGTGATTATCCCCTTCTTTATAATCATTATAAATAACACCTTCATAAGCATCTCTTTGCGGAATAAAAAAAGTATTATCATCTAAAAATGTATTATCTTTTTTTTCTTCAAAACGAATGGTTTGTTCATCTAATAATTGAATTCTCAAATTACCAACAACAATATTTCCAATTGATTTTTGATGGTGATTATTTTCACTATCAGAAGAATTAGATGAAGGATTATTTGAAGCGCCGCCACATCCGCTTAAAATAAAAGTAGAAATGAGCGCTAAATAAATTAATTTGGTTTTTTGCATGCCTTACCTCCTAATGTGTACAACTTCATTATATTTACATTACCGGTAATGTACAATACCTAATTTTTTATTTTTTTAGAGTAACTTCAAACTTTTTACTTTTAATTTCACAATTTTCTTCGAAACTTTTTTTGATTTCTTTTGCTAAATATAAACTCATTTTATTTAAATCACTTGTAACACTACTGATTTTTTTATTAGATGAACTATAATAACTTATTCCATCAAATCCATATACTTTACATTTATATTTATTTTCTTTTAAATAATCTTTTAAATTAATACCTAAAGCATCACAATAAGAAAAAACAAAATCATGATTATTTTTTATAATACATTCAAATTTTTCATTACTTCCATATCCTACAATATAAACTGGGCATTCAATATTGTGTTTTTTTAATTCAGTTAAAAAGCCTTTTTTTCGACGTTTAAATGTCTCAACATCATCTTGCCAAGCAATCATACAAGGATTATTATATTTTTTTGATAAAATATATTCTTCTGCGACTAATTTTCCACCCATATAATCATCGGTATAAATTGAAATTGTATTTTCATATTTAGATAATAAACCATATAAAACAATAGGAATATTTTTATCTTTTAAAAATTCATATGTTTCTTGACTATAATCTTGAAATGATACAATTGCACATACTTGATAATTTAATAACGATTTTAAAATTTCAAAATCTAAATACCCTGAATTAGTTAAAATAGTAATTGGTACAAAACCAAATCGACTTAAATCTTTAATAATTCGATCGATATTAATTGAATAATATGGATTAATTAAATCACTTGTAACAATACCTACTAATCTAGAATAATTCTCACGAAAAAAAATTGACAATGTATTAGGAATATATCCCATTTCTTTGGCTTTATTTTTAATTTTCATTTTCATTTCTTGACTAATATCATCGCAATCTCTTAATGCTCTAGATACAGTATTTTTGCTAACATTTAATTCTTTAGCAATATCAAGCAAAACAACCCTTTTTCTCATATATTTATTGTAATGAAAAAGAAGTTATTTTTGCAACTTCTTTTTATTCTATTATTAATCAATAAATAGTTCATCAAACATTTTAATAACATCAAACATTAATTGATGCATTTCTTTAATTGAATCAATTTTTTCATTAAATCGATTATTTGAAATAGGATAGATGATTGAATCAGTCAAATTTAAAACATAATTTGGAATAAAAATATATAAATTATCATTATCAAACACTAAATTAATTTTATCTAAAAAATATTTTTTATCTAAAAAATATTTTTCTAATACAATAATTTTTTTTGCGTACTCATTATTTTCAAAAATATATGTTTTACTTTGATAAGTTGAAAAAATATGATATTGATTTAAAAATGATTTCTTGGACATTCCATATTGAATAACATCTTTATTATCATATTTTTCAAAATTACACTTATTATAAGGACTTATTTGTAAAAAACCTGGTTTTTCTTGATCATAATGAATGGATAAAATTGTTCCATTACTTTTCTTTTTATGATAAATATATCTAACTTTACTGATATCTAAAGAAAACTTATTTGATGCATCAGAATACGAAGATAAAAAATGAATATAATTTAAATTAAAAGCTCTATTTAAAAAACTATTTATTTGACGAAAATTTTTGGCTTTATGTTCTAATAAATAAATTTCGATTAATTTACATTCTGAATATATACAATCTAAATAAAATCGATTAAATCTTTTATTTGAATAGATTGTATAAAATACACTTAATGATAAATAACTAACAATAAATAAAACTTCTATAATAAAATATAAAATATATTTTTTGTTGAATGAAAGATGCTCAACATCATAATACAAACAAAAAATTTTATATAATCCATAACATATAATCGGTAAAAAAGTATATAACAAAATAAGTTTTGTTATAATCGAAGCTTTTAGTCTTTTTAATTGTCCAATTCTAATTCCATATTCTTCCATATTATAAATTAATCATAATATCTACTTTTTTCAATTTTTGATTTATTTTTCTTTTTAAATAGTAATAAGGATAATAAAAATAAAATTGCATGAAATCCAATAACAAAAATAGTATTGTATAAGAAATTTCTTATAGGTTCAACAGAAGTAAACAAAGCACATATTGAACAAATCAAATCAACAAACAACAAATATACTTGTGCAAATAAATAATCAAAACTAACCACAAATATACTTAGACCTTCTTTTACACCATCATAAAATGTTATTTTGTCAATTAGATTAAAATCTATTACAAGTAGTAATAAGCTACAAATAAAACAATACATTGAAAAAACAGCAATTATTTTATATTTTCTACCTAATAAAATTAAAAAAGTTGCAAAAATAAAAATAAGTACAAAAAGGATTAAAAATTTAACTAAAGACATTAATACTAAGTCCATATAACTCCTTTAAATAATTAAACAAATTAATTATATATATAGATAATACAATAAAATTTATATATTTTCAATTTAATGATTTTGTATTAAATTAGTTTAACTTACCATTCATAATCTTCATCTATTTCATATATCCATTTTAAATCAAAGATTATTTGAACTTTAGAAATATCAAAATATGTCTCTAATTCATGTTTTAAATCTTTTAGATATTTTTCCATTATATATGAATAACTTCTTTTTTTAATTTCATCATATAAATCAATTAAAACATCTTTACGATGACATAGATCAGTTGGACCTTCTGTATATGCTTTAGCGTCCGCTATAAAAACTAAAACATTATTTTTTAAGTCACTTTTGATATAACTAAATTTAAAATTTGAATATTCTGCATGATAGTGAATTTTATAACAATAAATCATTTTTCCTTTGTAAAATTCATAAAAGCCCTGATAACCATGATAATGTTCAGTGAAATAAATTATGTATCGATAAATATTATCTAAAGAATTTTCTTCTTTTATTGAAGAAAGTAATTCTTCTTTTTTATTGTCTTTAATTGATATACCTTTAAAGCAAAAAAATCGTTCAATTTTTTTTATAACTTCCATTTTTGGCTTATCTAAATTTTCTTCAACATATTTCAAAGCATAAATTAAATCGCTACTCGAGACATTAATATCACTATTAAGAATACAACGATTATCTTCATCAAATCTATAGTGCACACTATCTGTGTCAATAAGTGTTTTAATAGCAATAATAAATGCAATTTCATTATTATAACTTACAAAAGGCTTTTCTTTAATTATGGTATAAAAAATACTACTAGCATTTAAAGCAGTGTTTACTTCATCACATTTTAAATATGAGTCAGTAATTAATTGTTCAAAATTATCTATTTTTAACTCACCAAAATCTTCTGGTAAATTATTTTCTT
>FR889456.1:33506-34250 GCA_000432895.1 Firmicutes bacterium CAG:449
TTTTATTTTTTCTAATAATTCTAAATAATCATATTCATTTTCATATTCAAAATCGAACAATCGATATGTTAAACCATTGTTATTTTTTTCTTTATTCAAAGTTTGAAAAGCATCTTCAAAAAGATAAAAATCATTATAATTAAACTTTTTTTCTTTATAGTTATTAACCAAATCAATAATATAATTCCAGATAAAATTACCTAGGTTTGCATTTTGGATTGTTTTGATAAAATTATTAGCAACATTTAAATTCAATTCTTTGAGAATTAAATACACTGCATTAACATCAATATAACTTTTATTTTCATTTTTTATAAATGATTTATCATCTAGTATACCATCATTTTTTAATCTGGATATTTTTATATTAATATAATTTTCATTTTTAATTTTTAAATAATCAAAAATTAATTCATTTAAAGTATTGCTATCAATAAATATATTGTTTTCACTTTGATAAATATCATATTCTTTATTGTTTGTTTTAATTTTATAGTTATTCATGTTATCATCCTCTCTTTTTACAATAAAAGAGTAAAATAAATAAACTATTCTACTCTTTTAAAAATTAAATTGCTTCTTTATCTTTAATCTTATATGGATCGATAAATGAACGATTATTGTGTCTAGTAACGACTAAAGTTTGATCAACAATCTTTGAAATATCATTAATTTTTTCTGGTGGTGCAGATAAAATAACTTGTAAATCAAATTCTTTTAAGATTCTAATTGATTCAATAATTC
>FR889457.1:0-987 GCA_000432895.1 Firmicutes bacterium CAG:449
ACAAATGCTTTTTGATGCAATTAAAGTTCATAAAAATCAAGAAAAATAATTCTTGATTTTTTTAAAATTATGAGGTAATTACAATGAATTTTTTCTCTTTTAATCAAATTAAACCTAAAGGTTGGATGAAAACTATTTTACAAACACAAAAAAATGGTTTAAGTGGAAATTTATATAAAATTTGGCCTGATATTAAAGATAGTAAATGGTTAGGTGGTAATAAAGAAGGATGGGAAAGATTACCATATTATTTAGATGGTTTTATTCCTTTAGTTTACTTATTAAATGATGAAGAAGATAAATTAGTTATCAAAAAATATATTGATACAATTTTATCACACCAACAAGAAGATGGTTGGCTATGTCCATGTAAAAAAGAAGAAAGAGAAAGTTATGATTTATGGGGATTATTTCTTATTTTAAAAGTTTTAATTGTCTATTATGAATGTTCAAATGATGAAAGAATTGAAGAATGCATATATAAAGCCTTAAAAAACTTATCTATCCATCTCAAAGCACATACTTTATTTAATTGGGCTAGCGCTAGATGGTTTGAATGTTATATACCAATAATTTGGATTTATAATAAAAGAAAAGAAGATTGGCTTTTAGATCTTGCTAGTAGATTAAAAGCCCAAGGATTAGACTATTTATCTAGTTCATCCATTTGGAAAAAAACTGAAAACGTTTGGAGTTATGAAACACATGTTGTTAACATTTCTATGGCATTAAAAGCTGAAACATTATATTCAACTTTATTTAACAAAAAAACGAATAATGAAGCCAAAAAATTATTAAAAATTATAGATAAATATCATTCAAATGTATATGGACATTTTAATGGTGATGAATGTTTAGGTGGTACTTCACCTACTAGAGGCAGCGAATTATGTGGAATAGTTGAAGCGATGTATAGTTATGAATTATTATTTTTATTAACTAAAGACTCCACATATTTAGATCGATTAGATT
Source organism: Firmicutes bacterium CAG:449 (assembly GCA_000432895.1). Lineage (GTDB taxonomy): Bacteria > Bacillota_I > Bacilli_A > RFN20 > CAG-449 > CAG-449. The sequence goes on from FR889457.1 coordinate 973, forward strand.
TATTAACATTCAATG
>FR889457.1:1067-4432 GCA_000432895.1 Firmicutes bacterium CAG:449
TCAAATTGCTTGCGTAAAATTTAAAAAATCACCATTTGGCACAAATTCAAATGAATCAAATTTATTTGGATTAGAACCAAACTTTGGCTGTTGCACTGCTAATTTCTCTCAAGGATGGCCAAAATATCTTAGAAGCGTGATTCTACAAGATAATAACGATTTAATCATCACATCTTGTGTTCCTTTTGCTTTAAAAAATAATGATTATGATTTAATCGTAAATAGTGAATTTCCATTTAGAAAAAGAATTAATATTGAACTAAAGACAAATAAAAAATTCACTCTAAAAATAAGAATACCTCAAAATTATGAAGTTAATACTTCTTATAAAGTTGAAAACAATTATTTAACAGTTAATGTTAATAAACATATTAATTTTTCTTTTGAATTAATACCTTTACTAAAGTTAGAAAAAAGACCTTCTTCATTATATTCTTTAAAATATGGATCATTAATTTTTGCGTTACCAATCAAAGAAAAAAAAGTTATGCATGAATATATAAAAGATGGGGTCGAAAGAAAATTTCCATATTGTGATTTTGAAATTTTTCCTCTTTCTAATTGGAAGTATGGTTTTACATCATTTACCAATTTTGAAATTATTGAAAAAGAATATACTAACCCTTTTTCTAGAAATAACCCACCTTTACAAATAAAAACAAGTCTTGCCCCTATTATTTGGGATGAGCAAGACTTAATATGCAGTGATAAACCTACAAAAATTAGAACTAATGAAAATGAAGTAAAATATCTTCAACCATATGGTTCAACTACTTTAAGAGTAACTGAATTACCATTTATTAAAAATTAATTTAAAAATTATAAATATAGTTTAAAATATACATGAGGATTTAATTATGAAACAATGCTTATTATTTGATTTAGATGGAACATTATGGGACGCTCTTGAACCAATAACAACTAGTTGGAATCAAGCCATGAAAAAATATAATTATCAATATGATTTAGATACAATTAAATCATTTATGGGACTAACTCCAAAAGAAACTTGTCCTCTTGCTTTTAAAAATCATTCTTTAGAAGAAGGTTTAAAATTATTTGATATCGTTTTAAAAGCTGAAATTGATTATTTAAGTAAAAATCCTGGCAAAATATATCCTAATGAAGACGAAGTTTTGTCTTTATTAAAAGAAAAATATGATCTATTTATCGTTTCTAATTGTGATAAAGGATATATTGAAAATTATTTAAATGCTTGCCAAAAAACACAATATTTTACTGATCATGTTTGTGTAGGAGATACTTCATTAGATAAATGGCAAAATATTTTATATTTAAAAAAGAAATATCAAATTGATGAGATAATTTATATTGGTGACACCTTAAAAGATAAAATCGAAGCAAATAAAGCAAATGTAAAATTTATTCACGCTAATTATGGATTTGGAAAAATTGATAATGAAGAAAATGAAATAAATTCTTTATATGAACTAATTCCTCTTGTAGAAAAATTATTTAATCATCAACCATTAACAAAAAAAGAAGTAATTGATAATATTAATCCTTTAATTTTAAAAGGAGTTTGCCATCGTGGTCTTCATAATTCATTATATATTGAAAATGGTTTAAAAGCCTTTGAAAATGCCTTAACGCGTCATATGGCTATTGAACTAGATGTACATTTAAGTAAAGACAAAAAAATAATTGTTTGTCATGATTCATTTTTAAAAAGAGTCACTAATAAAGATGGGATTATTGAAGAATTAACATTAGAAGAAATAAAAAATAATTATATTTTATTAGATGGTGAAAAAATACCAACCTTAGATGAAGTATTATCTTTATTAAATGAGCAAATTCCTATTGTTTTAGAATTAAAAACATACAATGATAATTACATTGAATTAGCAAAATATGTTAAAGAAAAATTATCACTAATCAAAGATAAGAAAAACATTATGTTAATTTCTTTTGATCCACGTGCTTTACTTCAATTTAATAATGAAGGATTTATGAGATCATTATTATTAGGATCCACAAATGACGTTACTTTTAAATATTATAATTATTTTGAAAGTCTTGATATTTATCATGAAATGTTAAAAGAAGATATTATTAAGCAATATCAAAAAAATCATTTTGTTAATGTTTGGACAATAAATTCTAAAAATTTGTATAATAAAGTTATTAATCAAGTTGATACAGTAACTTTTGAAAATTTTTTAATAGAAAAATAAATGGACATTACAGGGTTAAAATATTTAGATGAAAAAATTACTTCATATTATTTTTGCCTAGGAAACAAAAATATTCTTTTTGATTTTGGAAATAATACAATTAATTTACAAACATTAGCAAAACTTGATATTATTTTTATTTCTCATTATCATTATGATCATATTTCAGGATTAATCGATAATATTGAAAATTTATCATCTAATTGCTTAATATATATGACAAATACAACTTTTGAAATAATTGTTCAAATAATAAAAGACTTACCAATTAATAATACATTAAAACAAAATAAAATTAATAAATTATCTAAATTACTTAGAATTGCTTATTTCAATAAAGAAAATAATATAGAAAATTTATATTTTAAATTTTATCGTTCTGGGCATACTTTTGGTGGATACATGCTATATATAAAAGACCAAAAAGATAAATTATTTTTTTCATCTGATATGGATTATGTTAAAAACGATTTTGATAGGCAATATTATATTGACCAAAAATTAGATGTTGATTTTGCTATTTTAGATGGAACAAAAATAGATAACAATTCTTTTAAATTCAATAAAATTAATTCAATAAAATTTAATGATATAAACAATTTGTATCTTTTTTGCAAATTAGAAAAAGCAATTTTTATTGCAAAAAATCTTTCTGAAAAATATCCTAAAACATATATTATTTATGATTATGATTTAGAGCCATATATAAATATTTTTTATAAAAATGGATATGATTGCTTCTTCGACAAAGAAAACATTATAACTCATAGTTTTTATAAATATATTAATGATAAATCACCAATTATTATATTATCAACCATTAAAAGAAGTAATACACAATTCTTTCCAGATAATCTTTTTTCATTACATATAACAAGTAACGATCGACTTGAATTAGCAAAAAAATATTTCAATAAAAACACCAAAATTATATTAACTCACTACAGCAAAGAAATATCTAATTTAAATGAATATTGTGCAAATAATAATTTTTTGTATATCAAAGAAGGAAATAACCACTATGAAAAATAAATATATTATTATGATATATGATTTATGTATTGATATCTTTAAAAAGGAAGATGATAAATTATTGTTAATAAAAGAAAATATCCAATCAAAATTAAGTTATGATAGTACACTCTCTAATCAAATAATACTAGATGA
>FR889457.1:4514-5046 GCA_000432895.1 Firmicutes bacterium CAG:449
ATTTTAACATATCTTATTTTATTACCAAAAATATAGCGATTCTTATAGATAAATGCATCGATATTATTAATAAAAATGATAGTAACAAAAAAGAATTTATCGTCTATAATGCGACAAATACAGTAGTTAATTATACATTTATCAATGATTTAAATATTAACTATTTAAAAGGATATTCTAATTTTGCTGCAGAAATTCAAAGTTTATTTAATTTATTCAATGAAAAAAGAGAAATTGTAATTATTACTGATTTATTTATTACTTCCGCTTTTAGTGGAGATTATAATTTAGATTCTTTAGTTAATATAAAAAACTCTTTAGTTAATATAAAAAACTTAGTGGAAACAAAATTAAGAAGTGAATATTTGTTTTTATCAAATTATCCAAACGATATTGTTAATCAAATAATAAATTCAATTATAATTGAAACAATAAAAGATAATAGGCAAAATCAATTTATTTATCAAGACAATATTATTAACCTATCAGATGATGATTTCTCTCAAATTGAACAATTTTTTTTAAATGATAT
>FR889457.1:5140-7441 GCA_000432895.1 Firmicutes bacterium CAG:449
TTAAAAAACATATTAAAAAAATATACTTTTATTAATTTTCAAAAACTACTTATTCCTTTATATGATTATCATAAAATTAATAATTCTTTTAACGAAACATTATTACCAAGACTATCAAAAAATTATAAAGACAAATTATTATTTGTTAATTTATCTAACACAAAAAATAATGACTTTTTGAAAAACACTGAAAAAACAGAATTTGCTAAAAGATTAAAAAGATTAATTGAAATGAATAAAGATTTATTACAAGAAACAACAAAATAAAAAAGGATTCAATTCATTTTAGAATCAAACCCTTTAATATTTAAAGTTAAATTATTTTCTAGGACCAGCAGAAACTAATGCTTTACCAGCAGGATTTCCTTCATATTTAGCAAAGTTTTTAATAAATCTACCTGCTAAATCTTCTGCTCTTCTATTCCATTCTTCTTTATCAGCATATGTATCTCTTGGATCAAGAATCTTTGGATCAACTCCTGGTAATGAAGTAGGAACTTCAAAATCAAAATAAGGAATTTTCTTTGTTTCTGATTTTAAGATTGAGCCATCTAAAATAGCATCGATAATACCACGTGTATCTTTAATAGAAATACGTTTACCAGTTCCATTCCAACCAGTATTAACTAAGTAAGCTTTAGCGCCACTCATTTGCATTTTTCTTACTAATTCGTGAGCATATTTAGTTGGATGTAATTCAAGGAATGCTTGACCAAAGCAAGCTGAGAATGTTGGAGTAGGTTCAGTAATACCTCTTTCTGTACCAGCAAGTTTTGCTGTAAATCCAGATAAGAAATAATATTGTGTTTGTTCAGGAGTTAAAATTGATACTGGAGGTAAAACACCGAATGCATCAGCAGATAAGAAAATAACATTTTTAGCTGCTGGAGCAGATGAAATAGGACGAACAATATTTTTAATATGATCAATTGGATAAGAAACACGTGTATTTTCTGTAACACTCTTATCAGCAAAATCAATCTTACCATTTTTATCTAATGTAACATTTTCAAGTAATGCATTACGTTTAATAGCATTATAAATATCTGGTTCAGAATCTTTATCAAGGTTAATAACCTTTGCATAACATCCACCTTCAAAGTTAAAGACACCATTATCATCCCAACCATGTTCATCATCACCAATTAATAAACGTTTTGGATCAGTTGAAAGAGTTGTTTTACCAGTTCCTGATAATCCGAAGAAAATAGCAGTATTTTCACCATTCATATCAGTATTAGCAGAACAGTGCATTGATGCAATACCTTTTAAAGGTAAATAGTAGTTCATCATTGAGAACATACCTTTTTTCATTTCTCCACCATACCAAGTATTAACAATAACTTGTTCACGGCTTGTAATATTAAACATAACAGCTGTTTCAGAATTTAAACCTAATTCTTTATAATTTTCAACTTTTGCTTTTGATGCATTATAAACAACAAAATCAGGTTCAAAACTTTCTAATTCTTCTGCAGTTGGTTTAATAAACATATTTCTAATAAAATGAGCTTGCCATGCGACTTCAACAATGAATCTAACAGCCATACGTGTATCTTTATTAGCGCCACAGAAAGCATCAACTACAAACAATCTTTTATTTGATAATTCTTTTTTAGCAATTTCTTTAACAGCATTCCAAGCTTCAATTGTTGCAGGGTGATTATCATTTTTATATTCATCAGATGTCCACCAAATTGTACCTTTTGAATTTTCATCAACAACAATAAATTTATCTTTTGGAGAACGACCTGTATAAATACCAGTCATAACATTAACTGCGCCAAGTTCACTTACTTGACCTTTTTCATAACCAACAAGACTTGGTTTAGTTTCTTCTTCAAATAATAATTCGTAAGAAGGATTGTAAACGATTTCTGTTGTGCCAGTAATTCCATACTTACTTAAATCAATTTTTTTCATTTTAATTTAACCTCTCTTTATATTAAGAATTAATAGGTAATTCCTTACCCGAATTAATTCTAGCACGATAAATATCATTAAATAAATAAAAAAATATCTTTTTTTGCAAAATCAACAAAATATTATATTTTGTAGTTATTTTTAACAAACTTATTAATATATTTATCCAAAAATAAAATTATAAAAGCACTAAATTTTATTTAAAATATCAATTTAAGATGATAATATGATTAAAAAAAGAGGATTTGCAAAATGAAAGAGTTAGAAGAAAGAATTTTACAAGATGGAATTATTATTAATAACGAAATATTAAAAATTGATTCATTTATTAACCATCAAATCGATGTTAATTTATTAAATGATATTTCTAAATATATT
>FR889457.1:7510-7773 GCA_000432895.1 Firmicutes bacterium CAG:449
AAACAAGTGGAATTGCTTTTGCAATTGGTGTTTCTCAACAATTTGGAAATGTCCCTGTCGTATTTGCCAAAAAATCAGCATCAAAAATTGTTGATTTAAATAATGTTTATACCTCGAAAGTTCATTCCTTTACTAAAAACACCAATAATATTATTTGTGTTGATAAAAGATTTTTATCTAAAAATGATAAAATTTTAATCGTAGATGATTTTTTAGCGGAAGGAAATGCTTCTCTTGGTTTAATTGATTTATGTAAGCAAGCA
>FR889457.1:7840-15085 GCA_000432895.1 Firmicutes bacterium CAG:449
TTTCAAGGTGGAAGAACAAAAATTGAACAAAAAGGTATAAAAGTTTTATCTTGCGCTTCAATTGATCATTTTGAAAATGGTACAATCGTTTTTTCAAAAGACTAGTATTTATATATATATAAATAAAAATTTTAAAAAAATAGTGTAAACGATTACATTATTTTTTTTTACATTTTTTGTAGAAAAATAAATCTTTTTTCTTTTATAATAAACTTGTCGAAATTAAGTAGACAATTCGTATAATTACCCTAATCGGTGGGAAAGTCTCTACGCTGGACCGTAATTCAGCACTACGAATAAAGATCTATATTTTTATATTTGTCTTTATATAATAGACTTTCTTTTTACTTTTAGGAAAAAGGAGAAAGAAAATATATGAAAAAAACAATCAAAACGATCTTACTAACATCAGTCTTAGTAACAGGTGGAGCAATCGCTTTAACTTCTTGTGGTGAAGAAACTGCAAAAACTAAAGTTGGTTTAATTTGCTTACACGACAGTAACTCAACTTACGACAAAAACTTTATCGATGCATTCAATGCAGCATGTGAAGCAAAAGGTGTTGAAGCTGTTATAAAAACTGGTATTCCAGAAAGTTCAAAAGTTACAGAAACTGCTGATGATTTAGTTGATCAAGGTTGTAAATTTATTTTTGCTGATTCATTTGGTCATGAATCTCACTTACTTGCATCTGCTAAAAAAGCTCCAGATGTTCAATTTTCCCATGCTACAGGTACAATGGCACATACAGAAAATCAAGATAACTTCCATAATGCATTTGCTTCAATTTATGAAGGAAGATATTTAGCTGGTGTTGCTGCTGGTTTAAAATTAAAAGAAATGACAGAAAAAAATCCAGAAACATCACATAAAATTGGTTATGTTGGTGCTTACCCATACGCTGAAGTTAAATCTGGTTATACTTCTTATTTCTTAGGTGTACAATCAATTGTTAGTGATGTTACAATGGAAGTTACATTCACTTCTTCTTGGTATGATGAAACAGCAGAAAAAAATGCTGCATATAGTTTAATTGAAAGAGGATGTTCAATTATTTCTCAACACGCTGACTCTCTTGGAGCTCCAACAGCATGTCAAGATAAGACAGTTCCAAATGTTTCATACAATGGTTCAACAAAAAATGCTGGTCCAGATTCATATCTTGTCTCTTCAAGAATTAACTGGCAACCATATTTCGAATATTGTTTTGATGCAGTTTTAAATGGCAAAGAAATTGCTAAAGACTGGACAGGTGATTTAGGAGACACTCTTTATAATGGTTCAGTTTGTTTAGCTGAATTAGGTAATATTGTTGCTAAAGATACAGAAACAAAATTAAATGAAGTTCATTCTCAATTAAAATCAGGCGCTTTAAAAGTCTTTGATTGTTCAAAATTCACAGTTAATGGTGAACATTTAACTACATATATGGCTGATGTTAATTCTGATCCAAAATATGAAAAAGATACACAAGTTATTAAAACTGAAAATGGTGTAACATATTTTGCTGAATCTGAATTCCGTTCTGCACCATATTTCGATATTGATATTGACGGAATTACTTTATTAACTTCAAAATAATAATCTAAAAATTATTTACTACCCAAGAGTTAATATGGACTCTTGGGTTTTCATGTTTATAGGAGCGAACAAATGACAACTTCTCAAAATAAAAATATTGCTGTTTCATTTAAAAATATCACTAAAAAATTTGGTTCAAATATTGCTAATAACAATATTTCTTTTGATATTTATGAAGGCGAAATTCTTTCTTTACTTGGAGAAAACGGATCAGGAAAAACGACATTGATGAATATGTTATCTGGTATTTATTACCAAGATGAAGGACAAATTATTATTAATGGTCAAGTTGCTAATATTCTTTCTCCTCATGATGCTTTTAAATATAAAATTGGCATGATTCATCAACATTTTAAACTTGTAGATACTTTTACTTGTTTAGAAAATATTGTTCTTGGTATTGAAGATAAAGAAAAATCAAAAATAAAAAATGCTAAAAATTTAGCTAATGAAATTATTTCTAAATATGGTTTTATTTTAGATTTAAATAAAAAAGTTTATGAAATGTCAGTTTCAGAAAAACAAACATTAGAAATTATTAAGGTTTTATATCGTGGAGCAAATATTTTAATTCTAGATGAACCAACTGCTGTATTAACTCCTAGTGAAATAAAAAAACTATTTGCTGTTTTAAAAAACATGAAAAATGATGGTAAATCTATTATCATCATTACTCATAAATTAAATGAAGTAATGGAAATTTCTGATCGAGTCGCTGTTTTAAGAAAAGGTGAATATATAGGCACAGTTCTTACAAGCGAAACTAATGAAATGAAATTAACTGAAATGATGGTTGGAAAAAAAGTCGAATTAAATATCAATAGAAATGATGTTGTAAATCCAACTGATCGTTTAGTGGTAAAAAATTTAACTTGTAAAAATAGTGATAATATTAAAGTCCTTGATAATATTTCTTTTACTGCAAGAAGTGGAGAAATATTTGGAATTGCCGGTATTTCTGGCTCTGGACAAAAAGAAATTCTTGAAGCTATTGCTGGTTTAACTAAAATTGAAAATGGTGAAATCATCTATCATAATCCTAAAACTAACGAAGAAGTTAATTTAAGAAATAAAACTCCTCTAGAAATTAGAGAGTTGGGAGTTAGATTATCATTTGTTCCTGAAGATCGTTTAGGAATGGGCCTAGTAGGAAATATGGATATTATTGATAATATGATGTTAAGAAGTTATCAAAAAGGTAATAAATTATTTTTAAATCGTAATAAACCTACGATTCTAGCCAATAAAACAGTTTCTGAATTAGATGTAAAAACTCCTTCTTTACATACGGCAATTAGAAAATTATCTGGTGGAAATGTTCAAAAAGTTCTAGTTGGTAGAGAAATTGCTTCTTCTCCAAAAGTATTGATGGCCGCCTATCCAGTTCGTGGATTAGATATTAATTCTTCATATATTATATATAATTTATTAGATGAACAAAAGCAAAAGGGCGCTGCAGTTATCTATGTTGGTGAAGATTTAGATGTATTAATAAGCTTATGTGATCGAATCTTAGTTCTCTGTGAAGGAAAAGAAAATGGTATTATTGATGCAAGAAATACCACGAAAGAAGAAATTGGTTATTTAATGACTAATTATAAAAAGGAGCCTATACATGAATAAAAAAGAACCTTTATTTCATATTGTTAAAAGAACTAATATTTCTTGGAAAAAAAGTTTATTAATTAAAGGAATGGCTATTTTACTTGCTTTATTAGTTTGTTGTATTTTAATGCTGTTCATTGCAAACGCTAATCCATTAACTGTAATAAGTCAACTTTTTTTAGGTAATTTTGGCACTCAAAGAAGATTTTGGATTCTATTAAGAGATATGTCATTATTATTAATTGTTGGCTTAGCTTTAGTTCCTGCTTTTAAAATGAAATTCTGGAATTTAGGAGGAAATGGCCAAATATTAATGGGTTCTTTAGCCGCGATTATTTGTATGTATTATATGGGAAAAGCAGGCGTTAATGATGGAGTTATTATCTTAGTAAGTATTATTGCTAGTGTAGTAACTGGTATTATTTGGGCAGTTATTCCTTCAATTTTTAAAGCATTTTTTAATACAAATGAAACATTATTTACTTTAATGTTAAATTATGTTGCAGTTAGTTTGGTTTCTATTTTCTTAGCTATTGCTGTTAAAAGTGGTTCAGGCACTCTTGAAACCATTAAATATGGTAATTTACCTCAAATAGGAAATGATTATTTATTAACAATAATTGTAGCAATCGTTGTTTTAATATTTATGTATTGCTATTTAAAATATTCTAAACATGGTTATGAATTAACTGTCGTTGGTGAATCTGAAAAAACCGCAAAATATATTGGTATTAATGTTAAAAAAGTTATTATTAGAACCTTAGTTTTATCAGGAGCCATCTGTGGACTCGTTGGTTTACTTCTTGCTAATGGCATTAATCATTCTATCAATACAGAAAGTGCTAACAATATGGGCTTTACTGCTATTATGGTGGCATGGTTAGCCAAATTTAATCCTTTATACATGGTTGCAACCTCTTTTTTAATTACTTTCTTAACTAGAGGTATGCATCAAGTTCAAACAACCTTCAGTATTACAAATAATTCTATTGGTGATATTATTTTAGGTTTAATGTATTTCTTTATTATTGGATGTGAATTTTTCACAAATTATCAAATAATCTTTAGAAAAAAGGAGGATAAGAAAAATGTTCTTTAATGCAATTTTACCAAGCGCTATTGCGATTGCTATAGTTTTCTTATATGGTTGTATAGGCGAAATATTAATGGAAAAAGTTGGTCATTTAAATCTTGGTATCCCAGGAATTATGTGTATGGGAACTGTCGGTGGCTGTTTAGGTGTTAGCTTATATATGAGTAACTTTACTAATAATCCATTAGATGCTAATTGGTTTTTATTAGTATTAATATCCTCTATTTTATCATTTTTATTTGCTGCTATTGGTGGGCTAATTTATGCTTTTATTACTGTTTCATTAAAATGTAATCAAAATGTTACTGGTCTTGCTTTAACTATATTTGGAGCAGGATTTGCTGATTATTTTATGAACACTTTTGATAAAACATATTTCTCTTATGCTAGTAAAATAATTCGTTATCATCTACCTTTTGGTGATAACTTAGGTACTTTTGGAAATATTTTTATTAATCATGGCATTTTTGTTTATCTTGCAATTGTTTTAGCAATTGTTGCTTCAATTGTTTTAAAGAAAACAAAAGTTGGTTTATCTTTAAGAGCTATTGGTGAAAATCCTGCTACTGCAGATGCTGCTGGAATCAATATTACAAAATATAAATACTTAACAATTTTAATTGGTTCAGGAATCTCTGGATTAGGTGGCTTGTTCTATGTTATGGATTATGTCGGTGGAAGCTGGGAAAATTCATTTACTATTCAATCATTTGGTTGGCTAGCAATTGCTTTAGTTATCTTTAGTATTTGGAANNNCTTTAGTATTTGGAAACCAATTGTGGCTATCTTTGGTTCTATTGTATTTGGATTTTTATATGTTGCTCCAAGTTTTATAACTGGCATTTCTTCTGTGGAAAAATATGTTTTAGGAATGTTACCTTATATTGTTACAATTATTGTTTTAGTTATTACAAGTATTGTTGGTAAGCAAAGTGTTCAACCACCTGCTGCCTTAGGAAATTCTTATTTCCGTGAAGATCGTTAGGAGAATATCTATGAGCTATGATTTTAAAAATTTTGGTGAATTATTATTTGATAATAATAAAATGAAAGAACGTCTTCCTACACCAATCTATCAACGTTTTATTGATGCTTATAATCACGAATCACCTCTTGATGCAGAAGTAGCTGATGTTATTGCACACAATATGAAATTATGGGCACTTGAACATGGTTGTACTCATTATACCCACTGGTTTCATCCTTTAAGTGGAACTACTGCTGAAAAACACAATTCTTTTATTGAAAACATTAATGGACAACCAATTGCTAGATTTAATGGTAAATCTTTAATAAAAGATGAGCCTGATGCTTCTAGTTTTCCCAATGGTGGACTAAGAGCAACCTTTGAAGCAAGAGGATATACTTATTGGGATGTAGAATCACCAGCATTTATACGTGGGCATGTATTATATATTCCAACTGTCTTTATTTCATATAAAGGAGAATCACTTGATACTAAAGGTCCATTATTAAAATCAATTGATGTTATCAATAAATCATCAACAAGATTATTAAATTTATTAGGTTATAATGTTAAAAGTGTCAAACCTTTTGCCGGTCTTGAACAAGAATATTTTTTAATTGATCGTGATGATTTTATGAAAAGAAGAGATTTATATTTAACAGGAAAAACTCTTCTTGGATTAATTCCTCCAAAAGCTCAACAATTAGAAACTCATTATTTTGGACCTATCCCACAAAGAGTAAATAAATTCATGGAAGAATTAAATAAACAATTATGGGATTTAGGAATTTACGCGAAAGCAGAACATAATGAAGTCGCTCCAGGCCAATTTGAATTAGCACCAATTTTTTCTAATGTAAATATTGCTGTTGATCAAAACATGCTTATTATGGAAATCTTGCAAGATGTTGCTTTAAAAAATAATATGGTTTGTTTATTACACGAAAAACCATATCAAGGTGTTAATGGTTCAGGAAAACATAATAACTATTCATTAATAACTGATACTGGATTAAATCTATTTGATCCAAATAAAGACAATTTAGTATTTTTAATCTTTTTATCTTCTTTAATGAAAGGTGTTGATGAATATTCTGATTTAATTAGATTATTCTCTTCTAATCCTGGTAATGATTTCCGTTTAGGTGCTTCAGAAGCTCCACCAGCTATTGTTTCGATGTATTTAAGTGATGATGTAGAAAAATATTTTGAACCAACAAAGAAACCTTCTAAAAAATCTTCATTTAAAATGCAAACAATTTCTTCTTTACCAATGGATGATTCTGACCGTAATAGAACTTCACCAGTTGCTTTTACTGGAAATAAATTTGAATTTCGAATGTTAGGTTCATCAATGAATGCTTCTGAATTAAATATTATTGTTAATCTAAGTTTAGCAAAAGCTCTTGATGATTTATATTTAGAATTATCCAAATATAAAAATAACCTTATTGAACATGCTAAACAAATTGCTTTTGACACATATAAAAAACATCAAAGAATTATTTTCTCAGGTAATGGATATTCTTCCTCTTGGGTTGAAGAAGCAAAAAATAGAGGATTACATAATATACCAACCTTTGTTGAAGCTATTTCTTCTTTAGATAATGAAAATGTAATTTCTTTATTTAATGAATATAATGTTTTAAATCAAAAAGAACTAGAAGCTAGAAAAGAAATTAAATATGAGAATTATTATAATATTCGCTTAATTGAAATTAAAACCTTAACGGAAATTATCTATCAACAAGTTATCCCTTCTGCAATTAAAGAATTAAATTTTATTTGTAAATGTGGTGATAAATTTATGTCAAAATCAATGTTTACTAAAGCAAATAAACTTCAAACATTTATTGATGAAGCAAGTTTACAAGCGGGAATTATTGAAGACAAAGTTAAAGAAGTTAACTTATTAAATAATTATAAAGATAAATCTTTATTTATATTAAAGCAAATTTTACCTTTATGTGATAAACTAAGATTAACCGCGGATAATCTT
>FR889457.1:15110-15311 GCA_000432895.1 Firmicutes bacterium CAG:449
AAAATATATTTCTAAAGATTTTCAACCTTTTCCGCAATATGAACAATTATTTTTCGACATTGATTTTTAAAAGGAGTAAGTCATGCAAAATAACCCAGATACAATTATTGTATTAGACTTTGGTAGTCAATATAACCAATTAATATGCCGAAGAATTAGAGAAATGAAAGTCTATTCTCTTTTACTTCCATATTCAACAAC
>FR889457.1:15359-19003 GCA_000432895.1 Firmicutes bacterium CAG:449
CTTTAAAAGGAATTATTCTTTCTGGAGGGCCAAATTCAGTTTATGAAGAAGGTTCATTTAGAATTGATGAAAAAATATTTTCACTTGGAGTTCCTGTTTTAGGAATTTGCTATGGAATGCAACTTATTTCACATTTAAATAAAGGTGAAATTATTCCTGGCATTAGAAAAGAATATGGTGGACAAGAAATTGAAGTATTAAATGATAGTTTACTCTTTAATCAAACACCAAAAAAACAAATCGTTTGGATGTCACATTCTGATAAAGTAAATACTTTACCTGAAGGATTTTCTTTAGTTGCTTCTTCAAGTAATACTCAATACGTTGCAATTGAAAATATTGATAAACAAATTTATGGAGTTCAATTCCATCCTGAAGTTAGAAATTCAGTTTATGGAAATAATATTTTAAGTAACTTTGTTTTTAAAATTTGTCATGCAAACGCTAATTGGTCAATGAAAAATTTTATTGAAACAAAAGTTGAAGAGATCAAAAACACTGTTCAAGATAAAAAAGTTCTTTTAGGAATTTCTGGTGGAGTTGATTCTACTGTTGCCGCAGTTTTAATTCATAGAGCCATTAAAGATAATTTAACATGTATGTTTATTGACCATGGTCTATTAAGAGAAAACGAAGCAAACGAGGTTATGGATCGTTTTGAAAAGAAATTCAACATCAAAGTAACTAAAATTGATGCTTCAAAACGCTTCTTAGAAAAATTAGATGGAATCGAAGATCCAGAAAGAAAAAGAAAAATTATTGGAAATGAATTTGTAGAAGTTTTCAATGAAGAAGCAAGCAAAATTGGCCATTATGATTTCTTAGGACAAGGTACTTTATATACTGATATCATTGAATCTGGAACCAAAACTGCAAACACTATTAAATCACATCATAATGTTGGTGGTCTTCCTGAACATATGACTTTTAAATTACTTGAACCATTAAACACATTATTTAAAGACGAAGTTAGATTACTTGGTAAAGAATTAGGCTTAGATGATGAATTTGTTTCTCGTCAACCTTTTCCAGGTCCTGGACTTGGTATTAGAGTCATTGGCGCTATTACAGAAGAAAAATTAGAAGTTGTTAGAAAATCAGACTATATTCTCCGTGATGAAATAAGAAAAGCTCATCTTGATAAAGAAATATGGCAATATTTCACTGTTTTACCAGGTTTTAAAACTGTTGGTGTTATGGGCGATAATAGAACATATATGTATACAATTGCTATTAGAGCGGTTACTTCTATTGATGGAATGACTGCTGATTATGCAAAAATCCCATATGATATTCTTGATATAATCTCTCGTAGAATAGTTAATGAAGTTCCAAAGATTAATCGTGTAGTTTTAGATATTACTTCTAACCCCCCAGCCACTATTGAGTGGGAATAATTAATAAAAGTGCTTATAATTAGGCACTTTTTTTCTTTTTAATTTTTTATTATAATAACTCTAGGAGGTCATTATGAAAGAACTTAAATGGGCAATTTTAGGAGCAGGAATCATTGCTAATGAAATGGCTACTCAATTAAATAATAATGGAAAAAAGATATATGCAATCGGAAATAGAACTCACCAAAAAGCAGTTGAGTTTGCTAAAAAATATCATATTGAAAAAGTATATGATAATTTTATGGAAATGTTTACTGATAAAGAAGTTGATGTAATATATATAACTACTCCTCATAACACGCATTATCAATATGTTAAAAAAGCCATTGAAAACAATAAACATGTACTAATTGAAAAATCTATTACTTTAAATAGCAAGGAATTAGATGAATTAATTTTGCTAGCTAAAAAACACAATGTTATTATTTTAGAAGCCATGACTATATATCACATGCCTTTATATAAAAAATTGCATGAGATATTATTATCAAATTCATTAGGAAAAGTTAATTTAATTACAATGAATTTTGGTAGTTATAAAGATTATGATATGACTAATCGATTCTTCAATAGATCTTTAGCTGGTGGAGCCATGCTCGATATAGGCGTGTACGCTTTATCATTTATGAGATATTTTATGTCTTCAAAACCAAATCAACTTTTATCACAAGTTAAATTTGCTCCTACTATGGTTGATGAGCAATCAGGATTATTATTAACTAATAAAGAAGGACAAATGGCTACAATAATGCTTTCACTTCATTCTAAGCAACCAAAAAGAGGTATGATATCTTGTGAAAAAGGCTTTATAGAAGTTATGGAATATCCTCGTGCTAGTGAAGCTAAAATTACATATTTAGAAAATAATAAAGTTGAAACAATTAAAGTTGGTGAAACTAAAAATGCTTTATATTATGAATATTTAGATACCGAAAAAGCAATTAATGGTGATTTAGAAAATACATATTTATCTTTTAGTAAAGATGTCATGGATTTAATGACAGAATTTAGAAAGCAATGGAATTTTACTTATCCTGAAGAAGAATAAAAGAAACACTTCTCAGCGTTTCTTTTCTTAAAGGAGGGATTATATGCAGGTAAGTTTATCACTTACATTTTACTATACGTTAAATATTTTATTAAATAGGCTATAAACGCCTATTTTTTATATTTTTTTATTATTTTGTTTTAAAGCCCAATCAAGATGTCTATAATAACTAATGCACGATACTCAATTTTGAGATTGTAGCAGGAGGATATATGATTTTATTATTAGATCTTGGTAATACTAATCTATGTATTGGTATATATCAAAATCAAACATTAATCTGTGACTTTCGAACAGATAGTGATTTGAATCGGTCTTCAGACATGTATGCTGAATTAATAAAAGGTTTCATTCTTAACTCTAACCTTTCATTAAAAGATTTTGAAGGAGCAATCTTGGCCAGTGTAATTCCTTCCCTTACTGATGTTATTTGTCATGCAGTAAAAAAAATAATCAATAAGAATTGTCTTATTTTAAACAAAGGTATTAAAACAAGTCTACCAATCCGTATTGATAATCCTAACGAATTAGGAGCAGATTTAGTAGCCGATTGTGTGGGTGCAATCTCTAAATACGGCTATCCTTGTATTATTTGCGATTTAGGAACTGCTAATAAGTTACTTGTCGTTGATAATAATGGTAATTATATTGGAGGAATTATTTCTCCAGGAATAAGAACCGCTAGTAAAGCATTAACTAAAAACACTGCTTTATTACAAGATATTTCTTATAAAGCCCCTAAAAGTGTCATTGGTAAAAACACCCCTGATTCTTTAAATTCTGGTTCTATATATGGAACAATCGCTTCCATTGAAGGCTTAACAAACATGATTGAAAAAGAATTAGGCTATAAAACTAGACACATTTTAACAGGTGGAAATTCTGCTTTAATTTATCAACATATTCATAATTATGAACATGATATGTTTTTAATTTTCGAAGGATTATATCAAATTTATTTAAAAAATAGGAGTGTAGACAATGAAAAAATTAAATAAAATTACTGGTACAGCTATTTTTGGTGCCATTATTATAGTATTACAATTAATCGCTAATTACTTACCTGCAATAGGTGGAGTAAGTATTACATTAGCTTTATTCCCAATCGCTTTAGGTGCAATTATTTATGGTCCAATTTCTGGATTAATTCTAGGCTTTGTTAATGGAATAATAGTTTTAACAGCCCCAAGCACTTTAAC
>FR889457.1:19042-22553 GCA_000432895.1 Firmicutes bacterium CAG:449
TTTTACTAATTATCCATGGCAAACAATATTAATTTGCTTATTAAAAACTTCTATAGCAGGATTTGTTGCAGGATTAATTTTTAAAGCATTTAAAGGAAAACATACTTATTTAGCAGTTACTCTAGCGGCAATTTCTGTACCACTTGTTAATACTGGTTTATTTTCTATTAGTATGTTAACTTTACATCGAGAATTACTTGATCAATTAACTAGTGCTTATGGTAATGGTTATAACGCTGTTGGTTATTTATTTTTAATCTTTATTGGAATGAACTTCTTAATTGAATTTGTAATTAATGTTGCTTTAGTTCCAACTACTTATAAATTAACTAATCTTTTATTAAACAAATAAATAATTTTGTATTTAAAAAAGTGAGCCAAAACTCACTTTTTTTATAACCTTTTTTATTAAAGAATTTCTTTTATTCTTCTTACTAATTCATCACTATTAAAGTTAAATTTCTTTATCACATCATTTGCTGGAGCGCTTGCACCAAATTCATCAACACTCATAACATGTGGAGCAAATTAATGCCATCCAAAACTTGATAACATTTCAACAGCAATTCTATGAGCATAATCTGTTTTTAATGTTTCTTTAATATATACAGGATCTTGTTTTAAGAATCTTTCTTGACACATCATAGAAACAACTCTAACATCAATACCTTCTTTAATTAATTTTTCTTGTGCTTCAATAGCAAGCGATACTTCTGATCCACTGGCAATAATAGTAAGTCTTGGTTCATCACCAATTTCTTTAGAAACAACATAACCACCTTTTTCTACATCTTTAGAATTTGTACCAACTAAGACAGGTAAAGCTTGTCTAGTTAAACAAATACAGCATGGATGATCATTTTGATTTAACATCATTCTATAAGCAGTAGCTATTCTATAAGCAGTAGCTACTTCATTAGCATCACATGGTCTATATACTTCACAATTAGGGATTGATCTTAACATTGCAAGTTGTTCAATTGGTTGATGAGTTGGACCATCTTCACCCACTGCAATAGAATCATGTGAAAATAAATAAATTGCTGGAATATGGCTTAACGCTGCCATTCTAATCGCAGGTTTAAGATAATCAGAGAATACTAAGAAGCATCCTACATAACTTCTTAATCCACCATGTAAAAGAATACCATTTTGAATAGAAGCCATTGCAAATTCACGAATACCAAAATTAATACTTCTACCACTTCTATCACTTGGAGTAAAATATTTACCTCCATCAATCTTTGTATAAACTGAACCAGCAACATCAGCAGATCCACCAATTAAATTTGGAATATTTTGATGTAATAAATTTAAAATAGTTTTTGAAGTTTGTCTACTTGCTTCTTTATAACCAACTTCATAAACAGGATTTTCTTGATAAATTGTTGTTGGTACATTATTTGTTAATGTACTAGCAATAATTTTTGCTTCTTGTGGATGAGATTTACAATATTGATTATATTTTTCTTCCCAATCTTTATAAGTTCTTTTACCACGGCTAATAAATGTATTTTCAAAATCTTTCTTAACTTCTTCTGGAACTGTAAATTCTGGATATTTATATCCATATTTTTCTTTTGCTTTTGCTCCATCTTCTGCACCTAATGGGTTACCATGAACTTTACTTGTACCTTGATTAGCTGAACCATAGCCAATAATAGTATGAACCATAATTAAAGTAGGTTTAGAAGAAACTTTAGCTTTAATGATAGCTTGATCAATTGATTCAACATCATTACCATCTTTAACTTCAATAACATTCCATTCACTAGCTTCGAATCTCTTTTTAACATCTTCAGAGAATGATAAATCAAGACCACCATCTAAAGTAACATTATTTGCATCATATAATAAAATTAATTTATTTAATTTTTGATGTCCTGCAAAAGAAATTGCTTCTTGAGAAATACCTTCTTGTAAACAACCATCACCACATAAAACATAAGTATAATGATCAAAAACACTATCTGATCCTTCATAAATTCCTTTTAATGATTGTTCGGCTAAAGCAAAACCAACACCTTGAGCAATACCTTGACCAAGAGGACCTGCAGAAGCATCAACACCTGGAGTAACCCCAACTTCTGGATGACCTGGAGTAATAGAATTTAATTGTCTAAATTGTTTTAAATCATCCATTGAAACTTCATATCCACATAAATGTAACATAACATAAAGTAAACTAGAAGCGTGTCCAGCGGATAAAACAAAACGATCACGATTAATCCAATTTGGATGAGTTGGATCAGCCTTTAAATGTCTTGTAAACAATGTGTATAAAATAGGTGCGCTACCTAAGGCCATACCTGGATGACCAGATTTTGCTTTATTAATTGTGTCAATACATAAAGCACGAATACAATTGATTGATAAGAGAGATGTTTTCATATATTTTTCCTTTAAAAAATGTCTAGAAGACTGAGCAGAATCCCAAAAGGACTCAAAGGCGGACATCTTTTCTCTACTTTAGGATTCTGTACTTAAATCTCTTTTGAGGCACAGCCTTCAACACCATAGAGATGAAAAAGATTTCCTTAAAAAATATGTCGGAATCGCAATAGTCATCTAGACAATAATATGTTAGCATATTATTTAACTTTAGTAAATTGCAAAAAAAATTTATTTGATACTTACTGATAAATAACTATTTACACAATTTTTTGCTTTTGATAAAGAATCGCTTGCTTTTGTATTTAAACCTTTTAATGCATTAATAGCTCTAGAAATCGAATTACTAGTTTGATTTAATTTTGCTGAAGAATTATTAATATCTCCAAGCAATCTATCTAAAATAGATTTTTCTTCAATTAATTCATAAGCAACATCATCGCATTTATTTATTTTAGAATTTATATTTTTTAATTGTTGTCCTAAATTTTCATAAGCAGGATTAGATTTTGTTTCTGTTTTTGTTTCACCATTAGAGGAAGTTGAAGTTACTTTAATATCCTTTGGTGTAGAAGATAGTTGTGACTTACAAGCAGATAATTGTTGTCTATAATGATTTCTTTTTATTTTTACACTTTCATATGCATTAGATACCATAGCGTACAATTCTTCCAATGAATGCTGTTTTTGTCCAGTTAATCCATTTAATTCATCAATAGTTTCAGTTGCATCTTTACAAAAAGATGATAAATTTTGATTAACATCATCGACTCTATTAATAAATACATCTATCGTTTCATTTTTACATTTGAATTTCATAAAAAATTCACCTCATTAATTAAAGATGTAACTTTATTTTTTTCAGAATCAATATTAATTGAATTTAAAAAGCTTTCAACATCATTAAGTTTTGCAACATCATAACGTAAATTACTTACTTGGTTTTCTAATGATGAAGAATAATATACATATGTTCTACCAACATCATCACACCATCCTCCATAATTATCATACACTTCTCTTCTAATTGTATTTGCTAATTCGCTTATAGAATTATCTAACGCATATATTGAATGATCTAATGACATATTTATTGAAATCTCCCATCATAATTATATTT
>FR889457.1:22585-22700 GCA_000432895.1 Firmicutes bacterium CAG:449
AATAGATAATTCATCTAAAAAATCCTTTAATTTTTTTATGTTTTCACACGTTGAATTCATTTTAGACATTGTCTTATTTATTTCATATGCTGCTCTTTGATAGTTAGGTGAAGTA
>FR889458.1:0-1580 GCA_000432895.1 Firmicutes bacterium CAG:449
CTTCACTATGTAAAGATAGAATTGTTAAATCAGTTTCTATTGTCGATAAACTTGCTAGACAAGATGCAATTGATGCAATTGAAAAAGAAATCGTCAGTATGTATGAAGAAAAACAATATACTGATGAAAAAGAAAAAAATCTTATCATTAAACAAGTTAAAGAAATCATGGAAGGCTTTGTACGTGATGAAGTTAGACGTTTAATCACTTATGATAAAGTAAGACCTGATGGAAGAAAATTAGATGAAATAAGACCATNNNNTTAGATGAAATAAGACCATTAGATGCTCAAGTTGATTTACTTCCAAGAACTCATGGTTCTGCAATGTTTACACGTGGACAAACTCAAGTTATTTCTGTTTGTACTTTAGGTGCTCAAAATGATGAACAAATCATTGATAATTTAACTGATGAAGAATCAAAACGTTTCATGCATCATTATAACTTCCCACCATTTTCAGTTGGTGAAATCGGAAGAATGGGTACTCCAGGTAGAAGAGAGATTGGTCATGGTGCATTAGGTGAAAGAGCTTTATCTTATGTTATTCCTTCTTATGAAGAATTTCCTTATACAATTAGAGTAGTCGCTGAAGTTTGTGAATCAAATGGTTCATCTTCTCAAGCTTCTATCTGTGCTTCTTGTATGGCTTTAATGGCAGCTGGTGTACCTATTAAAAAACCAGTTGTTGGTATTGCAATGGGCTTAATTACTTCTGGTCCAGTTGAAGAAGGTTATCCATACACAATTTTAACTGATATTCAAGGTTTAGAAGATCATTTAGGTGATATGGACTTTAAAGTTGCAGGTACTGATGATGGCATTACTGCTCTTCAAATGGATATTAAAATTAAAGGAATCACTGAAGAAATTTTACATAAAGCTTTAACTCAAGCTCATTCAGCAAGACAAAAGATTATGAAAGTTGTTACTGATTGTATTCCTGCTCCTAGAAAAGAAGTATCTAAATACGCTCCAAAGATGGTTACATTTAATATCGATCCAGATAAGATTAGAGATATTATCGGGCCACAAGGAAAAGTTATTAATGATATTATTGCAAAATGTAATGATGTTAAAATCGATATCAATGATGATGGAAAAGTTGTCATCTATCATACTGATAAAGAATCTATTAATAAAGCAAAACAAATGATTGAAAACATCGTTAGAGTGGCTAAAGTTGGTGAAATATTTGATGGTACAGTTGTTAGAATTGAATCATTCGGATGTTTTGTTAACTTATTTGGAAATGTTGATGGATTATGTCATGTTTCAAAATTACTCCATACAAGAGTAAATCATCCAAAAGATGTTGTTAAAATCGGTCAAAAACTTAAGGTAATTGTTACTGATATTGATGAAAAAGGACGTATTAATCTTTCTCATAAAGAATTTGAACCTAAACCAGTAAAGGTTGAAAAACCTGCTGAAGAAAAAAAAGTTGAAGAAAAGCCAGTCGTCGTAGAAGAAACAATTATTGTTGAAGAAAAAAAAGATTAATTAAATAAGACTCTTATTCAAATTCTGGATAAGAGTTTTTTATTAACAAAATTATTTTCTTGCATAAAATAAATAGGTG
>FR889458.1:1609-5421 GCA_000432895.1 Firmicutes bacterium CAG:449
ATCAATGAGTTAATTACTCCATTTAATGAAAATAAAGAAATTGATGTAGATGTTTTTAATAAATTAATTGAAATTAGTATTTCTAAAGGAAACAATTATCAATTATTATTCTCTTATTTAGGTGGCGGTTATTTAATTNNNNTGGCGGTTATTTAATTACTCAAGAAGAAAAAATCGCTTTAATTAAATCAATTAACAGTTCTTATTTAAATCGAATTATCTATTTTTTTCAATTAAGCAATGAATATAATGATAAGAAAGAAATTAATTTTTTATTATCTTCAAATATTGAATATGTTATGATTAATCCACCTACTAATTGCTTTTATAGTCAAAACGGATTATTTCTATATATTAAAAATATTTTAAAAAAACTAAAAAATAAAAAGATTATTTTAATGAATTCACCATTAAATTGTTCAATTAATTTTCATTTTCAGACATTAAAGAAATTAATTAAAACTAATAATAATATTATCGCTTTATATGAAAATGGATTTGATAAATCTTTAATTTGCTTATTAAAACATCATTTTCCTACAATTAAAATTTATGTTAATGAATCAAAATTAAATTATGCCTTAAATAACTTTTTAGATGGTATTGTTTCAGTTAGTTCATTTATTTTTATTGATGATTATTTAACTGTTTTTGATGATTATCAAAATGATTATACAAATACTTTGTTAATTGATTATCTTTTATTTGTTCACGAAATATTATGTTTTAGTAATAATTCTACAATTATTAAAGCTTATTTAAAAAAATTAGGTTATTCATCTATGAATGTAAGATTACCTTTAGTAATAGAACAAAATGATATTGAAAATTTAGATTATTTAATTTAAATTAATTGCTTTAAGATAAAGTATTTTTTATAATAACTATGTCTATGAAAAAGTTAACAAAGATGTTTCTTTTATAGAAAGAACTAGTTGATGGAAAATGTTCAAAGAACTCTTTGATTGCCACTTTGGAGATACTGGTTAATCCCAGCGGATCAAAAGCCGTTATCCTTGTTAATTAAGAGCATCAAATGATGAATCAGGATGGTACCGCGATTTTTTCGTTCCTGAAGGTACTTTTTTTGTACTTAAAAAGGAGATTTATGAAAAAATTAAAAAGTTATGAAATTCGTTCTATGTGGCTAAATTTCTTTAAAGATAAAGGTCATTACATTGAACCATCTGCTTCCTTAATCCCTGTTAATGATCCAACTTTACTTTGGATAAATTCAGGCGTTGCTGCTTTAAAAAAATATTTTGATGGTTCAGAAATTCCTCCATTTAAAAGAATAACTAATGCTCAAAAATCAATTAGAACTAATGATATAGAAAATGTTGGTCATACCGCTAGACATCATACATTTTTTGAAATGTTAGGTAATTTTTCTATTGGTGATTATTTTAGAAATGATGTTTTACCTTGGGCCTATGAATTATTAACTAGTGAAAAATATTTTGGTATTCCACTAGAAAAATTATATATTACATATCATCCAAGCGATAAAGATACTCTTGCTTTATGGATTAAACTTGGTGTCCCTGCTTCTCATATGGTACCATGCGAACATAATTTCTGGGAAATTGGTGAAGGGCCATGTGGACCTAATACAGAAATGTTCTTTGATCGTGGTGAAAAATATGATCCAGAGCATCTAGGTGAAAAATTAATTTTTGAAGATTTAGAAAATGATCGTTATGTAGAAATTTGGAATATTGTCTTTTCTCAATATAATGCTGAACCTAACAAAAAAAGAGAAGAATATAAAGAATTACCTCATAAAAACATTGATACAGGGGCTGGACTTGAAAGACTTGCTTGTATTTTCCAAGAAACAGAAACTAATTTTGAAACTGATTTATTTTACCCATATATAGAAGAAATCGCAAAATACGCTAAACATCCATATGAAGGTGAATATAAAATCGCATATCGAGTAATTGCAGACCATATTAGAGCTTGTACATTCGCTTTAAGTGATGGTGCTACTTTCTCTAATGAAGGAAGAGGATATGTTTTAAGAAGATTAATAAGACGTGCAGTTAGATATTTAAGAAAATTAGAAATTAATAAGCCTTTCTTATATACTCTTGTTTATAAAGTCGCTGATAATATGAACAATTTCTATCCATATTTGAAAGATCATCAAGATCGTGTTAGCAAAATGATTAAACAAGAAGAAGAAAAATTTGCTTTAACACTTTCTACTGGTGAACAAATGTTAAGAAACATTATTAATGATACTAAAGATAATGTTATTTCAGGTAAAACTGCTTTTAAAATGTATGATACATATGGTTTCCCATTTGAATTAACACAAGAAATTGCTTTAGAAAATAATAAAACTGTTAATAAAGATGAATTTGATGAAGAAATGAAAAAGCAAAAAGAAAGAGCTAAAGCTTCTCGAGGTAATCTTCAATCAATGTCAAGTCAATTAATTGATTTAATGAACTTTAAAGAAGAATCAACTTTTACTTATGATACTACACCAATTGAAGCTAAAGTTATTGGTCTATTTAAAAATGGAGTTAAAGTCGATTATCTTGATGAAGAAGGAGAAATTATTTTTGATAAAACTACTTTCTACGCTTTAAGTGGTGGACAAATTTATGATATTGGTACTATTGAAAATCAAACAACTCTTGCTGATGTTGAATCAGTTATTAAAGCTGTAAATAAGCAACATTTACATTTAGTAAAAATTAAATATGGTCAAATCAAAGTTGGTGATACTTTCTTATTAAAAGTTGATCAAGTTAGACATGAAAAAATCACAAGAAACCATTCATGTACTCACTTATTACAAAAAGCTTTACAAGAAGTTTTAGGGAAAGATATTCATCAAGAAGGATCGGCAAATAACGATGAATATTTAAGATTTGATTTTAATTATAATGAAAAAATCACTTTTGAACAACTTTATCAAATTGAAAAATTAGTTAATACATATATTAGTGAAGATTTGCCATGTAAAATTGAATATTTATCAAAACAAGAAGCCGAAAAATTAGATGCAATGCACTTATTCAATGAAAAATATGGTGATGTTGTTAGAGTGGTTTCTTTTGGAGATGTTTCTAAAGAATTCTGTGCTGGAAGCCATGTTTCTTCAACTGGAAAAATTGGTGTTTTCTCTATCACTTCTGAAGAATCAATTGCTTCAGGAATTAGAAGAATTGAAGGTAGAACTTCTTTAAAAGCTTATGAACAAATGAAAAAGAATGAAGATATCTTATTTGAATTAGATAAAATCTTTAAATGTGGTAATTCAAATGAATTAATTAATAAAGTAAATGCTACTTTAAATGAATTTAATTTAACTAAAAAACAAGTTATCGATTTATCAAATAAACTATCTTCATATCAAGGTAAAGAATTAGCTAATAACTTTGTTAAAGTTAATAATCATTATATTTTGGTTCAACGTGTTGATAATTTTGATAAAAACAATTTTACATCTACTTTTGATACTTTAAAAACTATTTATCCTAGTTATATAATTTTACTTGCTAATGTTAATGAAGGAAGAATTTCTTATATTGCTGGAGTAAGTAAAGATTTAACTTCTTCATATCAAGCAGGAAATATCATTAAAAGGATTGCTTTTCTTACTGAAGGCTCAGGAGGTGGAAGAAATGATGTTGCTCAAGGTGGAGGCAAAAACATTTCTAAATTAAATGATGCATTAAAAGAAGTTTTAGGAGAATTATCTAAATGATAGGAAAAGTTCTTGGTCTTGATTTAGGTGAAAAAACTTTAGGAATAGCTGAATCTGATACTCTAGGAATTATTGCTCAAGGAATAGA
>FR889458.1:5461-6257 GCA_000432895.1 Firmicutes bacterium CAG:449
GAATATTCTTTAGCTTTAGAAAGAGTTTTATATTATGTAAAAAAAGATAACATTCAAGAAATTGCTTTAGGTTTACCTTTACATATGTCTGGTGATGAATCAGAACACTCTCTTCTTGCTAGAAATTTTAAAACAATGATTGAAGAAAAATTACCTACAATTAAAGTTGTTTTAATTGATGAAAGATGGACAACTAAACAAGCCAATAGAAGACTTTTAGAAGCTGATTTATCAAGAAAGAAAAGAAAAAATGTTATTGATAAAATGTCCGCGGTTGTTATTTTAGAAACAAATTTACAAATGAGAGGAAAAGAAATGAAATTAGAAAATAATCAAATTGTCTTTGAAGATGAACAAGGAAGAAAAACATATTTTAATATTTATTTTTCATATAAAGATGATCAAACAAATAAAAACTATATTTTCTTCTATACCGAAGATAATCCTGAAGAAATCATTGTCGCTCAATATTTAGAAGATGAACAACAGTTTATTGATGTTGAAGATGACGATGAACTTGATAAACTAGAAAAAATACTACAAGAATATCAAGAAGAACAAGATAATTAAATTTATATATATAATTTTTTTAAAATTATGATATAATACTAACGACTATAAAAGGAGATAAAAAAATGGCAAATGTAGAAAAACACATGTTGACCGAAGAAGGTAAAAAGAAATATGAAGAAGAATTACAATATTTAATTGATGTAGTTCGTCCTCAAGTAACTCAAGAAATTAAAGAAGCAAAAGAACAAGGTGACCTTTCTGAAAATGCTGATTATGATGCAGC
>FR889458.1:6294-8550 GCA_000432895.1 Firmicutes bacterium CAG:449
AGGTGAAGTTGAAGCAAGAATTACATATTTACAAAATTTAATTACTCATGCAGAAATTATTACCTCTAATGATGGGAAAACAGTTTCTCTTGGTTCAAAAGTTAAATTATTAATTCTTGATGAAGATGTTGAAGAAGAATATTTCATTGTTGGTCCTGCTGAAGCTGATCCTGAATCAGGTAAAATCTCTAATGCTTGCAAACTTTCTCAAGCAATTATTAATCATAAAGCTGGGGAAACAGTCACAGTGAAAGTTGATAGTCCTTACCAAGTCAAAATTTTAGAAATTTCTAAATAGAATTTAAAATTTGTAAACACTTCTCTTTATCAATTTGTAATTGATTATAAAGTTCATTAATATTAATGAACTTTTTTTCTTTTCTAATAAATTCCACAAATTGAATTTGAATTTTTTGATTATAAATATCTTCATTAAAAGAAAAAATATTTACTTCTAATATTTCTTGTTTTAATAAGTTAATAGTAGGATGGACACCAACATTACACATGCCTAAGTATCTTTTATTATTAACTAAGCAAAAACAAGCATACACGCCATCTAAAGGTTTTATATAATTATTTAAAGATACATTCGCGGTTGGAAAATTATGTTTATGTCCTTCTTGATAACCTTTTTCTACCACCCCAGTAATAGTATAAAAACGATTTAAATATTCGTTAGCAAGTTTAATATTTCCTTCTTCAATTAATTTAACAATATTAGATGAACCAATTTTGATATTATTGATTTGTTTTAAATGGACAACATCAACAGTAAAATATTTTTGCAAAGTAGAAACATTTCCACTTTTATTAATTCCAAAAGTAAAATCTTCACCAACAATAATTTTATTAATATTTATTCTTTCTTTTAAAAATACAATAAATTCTTCTTTTGATAAATTTTTAACTTTTTCATCAAAAGATAAAACAAAAAAATATTCAACATGTAAATTTTCAAAAAGAGAAACTTTATCTTCTAAAGAAGTCAAATGACGCTTATTTTTTAAATTTACATTATTAAATTCAAAAGAAAACACGCCAATATGGTTATTGGCTTTTTTAATTAATTCTTGATGACCTAAATGCACTCCATCAAAATAACCTAAACACAAGTTTATTTTTTCTTTAATATAAAATTTATCTTCTAATTTAAACTTCATTATTTGCATCAAATAAACCTCTTTTACAATAATAAAAATCATCTTTTTTTTCATAAATAGCTAAGGCTTCATTATTTTTATTTACAAGTAAAATAATATCATCACCTTCTAAAGATAATTTTTTTCCATTTCTAATATCTTTTTCCATTTCTAATGACACAACTTTTGTTTGTAAAAAAGATAGCATTTTATAAATTGGAAGAGAATCAGTTTCATTAACTTCTTTAACTTTTTTAGCATCTAAAACACTAAAATCACCAATATTAGTTCTTGTTAATTCAGTTAAATAACCAACAGTATTAAGTTTTTTTGCAATATCACTACCTAAAGTACGAATATACGTTCCTTTAGAAACTTTAGCCTTAAAAGTTAAATAAGGATATTCATAAGAAATTAAATCAAGATTATATATATAAATATCTCTTTGTTTCCTTTCAATTTCTATTCCATCTCTAGCTAACATATATAAAGGAATACCATCTTTTTTTAAAGCAGAATACATAGGAGGAACTTGTTTATTTTCTCCAACAAAAGAAGCTAAAACTTCTTTAATTTGTTGAATAGTAAGATCTTTATTTTCTTTTTGAAAGATAACTTTACCAGTTTTATCTAAAGTATCAGTTTCTTCACCAAGTTTTAAAGTTGCAATATATGTTTTATTATGGTTTTCTAAAAAAGGAATAATTTTAGTTGCTGACCCCAAACAAACAATCATTAAACCTTGAGCAAAAGGATCAAGAGTGCCAACATGACCAACTTTTTTTGTAGAAAACTTTCTTCTTAAAAAAGCACATATATCAAAAGATGTCCAATTTTCTTCTTTGTTAATAAAAAAAATTCCGTTCATTAATTTCACCAAAAATATTATAAAAAAAAAGACTATCATCTTCTATGATAATAGTCAAATTTAATTATTTATTTTTTTCAGTGAAATATTTTTGCCATTTCCAAGAATCTCTACAAGCATCAACAATGGTTCTAGTAGCTTTCCAATTTAATTCTTTGTTTGCTTTTGAACAATCAGCATAACATTCAGCAATATCACCTGGACGACGAGCAACAACTTTATATGGAACTTTTACACCATTTGCTT
>FR889458.1:8559-9382 GCA_000432895.1 Firmicutes bacterium CAG:449
CATTTGCTTTTTCAAAAGCATGGACAAGTTCAAGGACTGATGTACCTTTACCAGTACCTAAATTATAAATAACAAGTCCTGGATTTTCATGTAATTTTTTAATTGAAGCAATATGACCCAAAGCTAAGTCTACAACATGAATATAATCTCTTACTCCTGTTCCATCTGGAGTTGGATAATCATTACCAAACACTGATAATTCTTTTAATTGGCCAACAGCAACTTGAGTAATATAAGGCATTAAATTATTTGGTATTCCTTTTGGAGATTCACCAATTAATCCACTTTCGTGGGCACCAATTGGATTAAAATATCTAAGTAAAGCAATATTCATTTCTGGATGAATTTTATAAACATCTTGTAAAATACCTTCAATAATTAATTTTGTGGTTCCATATGGATTTGTTGTTCCACCAATTGGATCACTTTCATAAATTGGAACTCTTTTTGGGGTACCATAAACAGTAGCAGAAGAAGAGAAAATAATATTTTTAACTCCATATTTAATCATTGTATTTAATAAGTTAATTGTACTCATTAAATTATTCTCATAATATAATAAAGGTTTTACACAAGATTCACCAACTGCTTTACTTCCTGCAAAGTGAATTACATCTTCAATTGATGGATTTTCTTTAAAGATTTTATCTAAATTTTCTTTATCTAATAAATCAACTTGATAAAATTTTACAACCTTACCTGTTATTTCTTTAATTTGATCAATCATTTCAATTTTTGCATTTGAAAGATTATCTACGACAATTGGTTCAAGTCCTTGTTTAATTAATTCAACAACTGTATGTGAACCAATATATCCTAAGCC
>FR889458.1:9449-13140 GCA_000432895.1 Firmicutes bacterium CAG:449
ATAAATTATACGCTATAAAATGGACAAAATACATATTTTTGTTTAAAAAATTTGTAAAAAATATAATCAAAGTTACATTCTTTTATTTTATATTAGAAATATAATTATCAATTACAGGAAAACTATTTTTATTAAAGTTATAAAAAGGAGTATTTTGATAAACCGCGACAGTCCCTTGACCTTCAATATAAATAACACCTGCAACATCAACTTTTTCTTTATTATAACTAACAACTAGTCCAACTGGATAACAATCAAGATCCGCTCCTGTAAAGCCTAAAATATATTCTTCAAATAAATCGTAACAAACTAAAGCAGCTTTTAATGAATTATTAAAATATTCTTTATATGAAGAGTCAGTATATTGATTTGTTTGAATTGGCTCAAAGTTATATAAATTATTTTTTAAAGAAGAAAAGACCCAATTTAAATTAAAAAATAAATTATGATAATCTGTTTCATTACTGTCATCATATTTCTTTTTTAAAGTAATATTATCATTATCAAAAGAATATATATAAACCCCATCTTCTAATGATGATTTATTTTTTATATTAATTAAGATTTGATCAGTTAATTTTTCTTCACTTTTAGAATTAAAATATTCTAAATACTCATCAGTATAATCATAATATAGATAATCTTTATTAAAATATCCAACTCCCATACTAATAATTGTTCCATCATCTTTTTTAATAGAATTCATGTCACATGCATAAGACATATTTTCAATCTTACTAACTATTTCAGTAATATCTAAATATACTTCAGGAACTAAAACTGAACCATTTTCTAAATAAGAATTTAATAAAGTATTTTTTTCTTGGAGTAAAAAGTAAGAAGAAACTATATCTTCATAAGAAGAAAATTTATATTCAATATCAAAAGTTGATCCACTGGTGATTTTTAATTTAACACTAGTAAGAGAGTTTAAATAATTATTTTTCTCTTCTTCATCTTTAAAATTTTGTAATAAAGAATAAGAGAAAACATTTTTAGAATTATCACTTAATTCATATATATTTTCATTATTTAAATTAAATGAAGAAAAATTAGCAATAGACAAATCATCAATATCATAAGTAATAGAACGATAATCACTTGTTTCATTTCTTAATAACATAGCATTTTGAACTTCATTATTAACAATATTATATTCAAAACATAAATCATCTTTATTTTTTCCATATCCAAAACTATCTTTTAATAAATTTGATTTAGAAGTAAAATAATATGAATCATTATAATATTTTTCATTATAATTTATTGTATTCGATTTAGTTTCTACTTGATATGGTTTATTAATGAATTTTTGAACAACATTAAATGGACGATAACTTTCATGAACTTCGATTTCAATAGAATCCTCTAAATTATCCTTTTTCGCAGTTATTGTTACTTTGCCTTCTTTTAAACCTTTAACAATTCCTGTTGAAGAAATTGTAGCGATTTGTTTATTTGAAGATGACCAACTAACATCTNGATGACCAACTAACATCTTCATTTTCTTCATCATCTACAAAAGCTTTTAAAGTAATATATTCATTAATTCCAACATTATTATTACCGACAATACTTAATTTTAAATGACTAGAAATAGAAGTGTCATTACAACCAGTTAAAGGTAATATACTTGAAAATAGTAAACCTAAAATAATCTTTTTATTTTTCATAAATCTTCCTACTTAGTAAATGCAGTAAAATCTGCTAGAGTTTGATTAAAATAAACATTATTATCACTAACCCCATAAGCAATTCTATTAACTTCATCAAAAGAAGCATCTTCAAAGAAAAGGTTTAAAGTTTGTTTATTTTGTTGATATGAACCAAATACATAATTACCAAAACTCTTAATTGATTTTGGAATATATACTTTATAAACTTTTGAAGTTTCAATAAAAGCATTTTCACCAATACTTTCTAATCCTTCATTTAAAGCAATAGTTTCAATATTACTTAAGCCTTGGAAAGCTTGTTTACCAATTGATTTTAAAGTCTTAGGGAAAGAAACAGATTTAACTGCACTACAATTTAAAAATGCGACTTCACCAATTGTTTCTACTTTTGTAATAGATAAATCAACGTTATCTAATAATTCAAGTTGAACAAACGCTCTTTCACCAATA
The DNA here is from genome assembly GCA_000432895.1 of Firmicutes bacterium CAG:449. GTDB lineage: Bacteria > Bacillota_I > Bacilli_A > RFN20 > CAG-449 > CAG-449. The sequence continues at coordinate 11,576 of FR889458.1, forward strand.
GTTTTTAAACTACTAGGAAAAGCAATANGGAAAAGCAATACTTGTAATATTACTACAATAAGTAAAAGCATTATTACCAATTGTTTGTAAAGATGAAGGGAAAGATAAACTAGTTAATCCTTTATTTGCATAATATGCTCTTTCGCCAATTAAAACTAAATTTTTAGGAAAATCAATTTTCGTTAAACCACAACTTTTAAAAGCATTATCACCAATAGAAGTAATTTGTTCACTATTTTTATATGTAACGCACTATTTTTATATGTAACGCTTGTTAGTCTATAACAATCTTCAAACATACGATTTGGTAAAGCAGTGAAAGTATTATTAAATTTTGCCACTAATAAGGAAGCATTCTTTTTAAATAATCCTTCACCCATTGAAGTGACTGTTTCAGGAATTGTAATTGATTTTAAAGAATTTTCACTAAAAGCAAAATCTTTAATAATTGTTAAATTCTTTAAAATAGTCAAATCAATTTGTTCAATAGTTAAACAAGCAATACCATATACACCAATTTGTTTTAACTCACTATTAGATGAGAAATTAATATTTGTTAAATTTGGATTATTATAAATTGCATAATCTAAAATATTTTCAACAGTAGATGGAACATCAAAAGAATTCTTTTTAATTCCGGCTGGATAATGAATTAATTCTTTTTCATCCTTAGAATATAAAACATTATTTTTAACAACAAAATAATCGCTTTCATTTAAAATAAATTTATTTAAATTTGAATTTAAAGCAAAAGCTCTTTCACCAATAATCTTTAAAGTAGATGGTAAAGTAATTTCTTTAAAAGGACAAAACCAAAAAGCATCTTCACCAATTTCTTCTACTCCTTCTGGAATAATTAAAGTATCAAGTCCATCTTCTTCATAACTAACTAAATGAAAGAATGCTTTTTTACCAATCTTTTTTAAAGAACGAGGTAAAGTAATTTTGTCAAATTCATTAAATTCAAAAGCACTTTCACCAATTTCTACAACTGGTTTACCTTCATATAATTCTGGAATAATTAATTCATTATCAATTGATCTAAAACCAGTTACTATATAACCATCTCCAGTTTCATTTAATTCATAATCAATTCCATCAGTTCCTTCTGTAATAGAATATTGATATGAAGAAGTATTTCCTGTGGAATCTCCACAACTAGATAAAAAAGCAGTAGTAAGCAAAGCTAAACAAACGCATAATAATATACTCTTTTTCATAAATCCTCCTTAAGCTTTAACAAAACTATCAACGATTGTTGTTGAATTAATATTTGAATAAGTAACTTTAATAATTCTTCCTGTGGAAGAAGAAGTTGAACCATCATTAAAGGTTTTACTATCCTTTAATGATAAATAATTAATAGTGCTATCATCGTTTAAATATAAACTAAATTCCGTATTTGTTAATGCATAATATTCATCATAAGGTAATAAATTTAAAATACAATTTCTATTTGTAGAATTATATGAAGAAAAAATATTATTTCCTTCACTATAATAACATTCTGCAGCCATAGATCCAAAACGAGGCATTAAAAATTCCATACGTCTAATTTTATCTTG
>FR889458.1:13162-13679 GCA_000432895.1 Firmicutes bacterium CAG:449
ATCAGTTAATGTACTGATTCCATGATATTTATTATAATCATAAGATTCTAGTACCTCTCCAGTTTCTTTATCAATTTTATAAGCATAAGGTAATCCATTAATATTTTTATATCCAAAATAAACTAATTTATCATTAAAATAATTTAAGCGATATAAAGAAGGAATATCTCCATCTAACATCATCATTTTATTTTTATTATCAACATAATAATGATAAGTTCCACTATTAAAATCAGGATTAGAATAAGTTATTTCTACATTAATTGTATAATTATCAGCATTTTTAAAAATATTTAAAGCATTTGTTAAATTATCATGTTCATCTACATGATTATAAGTTTTAATTTCAGAAGGAATAGTTTCATTATAATTTGATATTTCTAAAGTAAATAACATTTCTTCAATCGTAGCATCTTCTTCATCACCTTCCACTTTATCAGTGTAAATTCTCATTTTATCAAAGTTATCGCCATCAAAATGTAAAGCAAATTCAACAATAGACATTTCTTCATAGGAA
>FR889459.1:0-213 GCA_000432895.1 Firmicutes bacterium CAG:449
ATCAATTTTGTACAGAAGAAAATTATTTTTACTATATTCAAAATGAAAAAGAAAAAATTACAAATATTACTTTTCACACTAAAGGTGAATCATATTTTCCTTCAGTTGCTTTAGCTTCAATGATTGCTAGATACTCATTTTTAAAAGAAATGGAAGTCTTAAATCAAAAATATCATTTAACCTTTCCTAAAGGTGCCTCTAATAAAGTTGATG
>FR889459.1:280-489 GCA_000432895.1 Firmicutes bacterium CAG:449
AAAAAAGTTTGTAAAACAAACTTTTCTAATTATCAATTACTTATTTCTAACAAGCTCTAAAACTCTTTTAAATTCATCATCAATATCACAAGTAAATGTCATTCTTTCTTTACTAGTTGGATGAATAAAAGATAATTTCACTGCCGATAGCATTTGTCCAAGTTGAGTGAACTCTTGTTTTCTTTTACCATAAATTTTATCACCCACAC
>FR889459.1:522-752 GCA_000432895.1 Firmicutes bacterium CAG:449
AGCCAATATATTGAAGATGAACTCTAATTTGATGAGTACGACCTGTTTCTAATTTACAAGAAACTAATGTATTATTTTTAAATCTTTCTTCAACATGCACATGCGTTCTTGCATCTTTACCATGATGAACATCAACAGCTTGCTTTAATCGATCATTTTTATCTTTTCCAATTGGAGCAATAATATCAATATCTTCATGAGGAATTACTCCTTCTACTAAAGCTTTATAT
>FR889459.1:793-1530 GCA_000432895.1 Firmicutes bacterium CAG:449
AATTGATCTTGAAGTAAAATATGGCTTCTATCATTTTTAGCAACAACTAATAATCCAGATGTATCTTTATCGATTCGATGGACAATCCCTGGTCTAACCACACCATTAATTGAAGATAGATCCTTACAATGGTAAAGTAAAGCATTCACTAATGTTCCTCCATCATAATGACCATTAGAAGGATGCACTACCATACCACGTGGCTTATTAATAACAAGTAAATCTTTATCTTCATAGATAATATCTAAAGGAATATTTTCTGGTAATAAATTTAAAGGTACCTCTTCTAAAGAAGAAACTTCAATTACATCATTCTCATTAACTTTATAAGAAGCTTTTATCTTTTTTCCATTAACTAAAACTTTTTCTTGTTCAATTGCTGTTTGAAAATATCCTCGACTTTTAGAAGGATCTTTTTTTGCTAAATAAGCATCAATTCTTGTGCCAAATTCATCATTTACTTGATAAATCATTTCCATCATCCTTTTTGGCTAATTCTTTTTCTAATTCATCATTTTTATTTTCTTTATCAAAGAAAATAGCTTTTACTAAAAATAAAAATATTGAAACAGTTAAACACATATCTGCAAAATTAAAAACTGGAAAATTATAAAAACCAAACAATTTAAATTTTAAAAAGTCAATAACTCCATCTGTATGATAAATATTAACTCTATCAATTAAATTGCCTGTACAACCTGGAATAAATAAATATAAAGCAATACGATACCAAATAT
>FR889459.1:1544-5221 GCA_000432895.1 Firmicutes bacterium CAG:449
ATACGATACCAAATATTTAATGTTTTAAAATGTTTTACTAAATAATAAATAGAAACTGCACTACCAACAATTGATAAAATCGATAATAATATTCTCCCAAAAGAAACATTGGCTAAAAAAGAAGCTAATGCACCTCTATTGTAAGTTAAATATATCCAAAAGAAATTATCAATAACAGTAATATAACTACCTTCAACACCATTAAAGTAGTTATGGACTACTAGTTTAGTAACTATATCTATAACTAGTAATCCTACCATTACTACACATGCAATAATTATTTGTTTAATTAATTTTTTAGAAGAATTTTCCATCTTTTAAAACCTTTTCACATCTAGAACAAACTTTGCTACCATTAACATCCACTAAATGATTATGATATGACCAACATCTTTCACATTTTTCACCTGGATGACGTTTAACAATAATTTCATTACCATCCTCAACATTTACTTTTGAAACAATGAAAATTTCTTTTAATTCATCAGGGCTAAATTTATTTAACAGTGATTTATCTTCAACTTTTAAAGTAATTTCACTTTCAAGTGCCGAACCAATAACTTGATTATTTCTGGCTTCTTCAAGTTTTTTCATTACTTCATTTCTAAAAGTTGTAAACTTTTTATATTCATCTAGAATTTCACTTGCATAAGTATGACTTTCTTTAACCATATATTCAAGTAAAACATGACTATATTTATGATAAGGAATATTTTGATATACTTCATCCATTGTAAAGGCAAGTACAGGAGCAAGTAAAATAGTTAAAGTATTAACAATTTCATAAATAACTGTTTGATATTCTTTTCTACGATGATCATTTTCACCATCACAATACAAACTATCTTTAGCAATTGAACCATATAAAGCAGAAACATCTTGAACTAAGAAATTAAGTACTTCTTGCATTGCAGAAGCAAAATCATAATGATTATAATCATCTAAAACATGATTTTTAACATTTTCAAGTTCACTTAACATATATGTTGATAATCTATTAAATGAAGTAACTTTATCTGTTTCTGGATTAAACTTTTTATCTCCACTATCAGATAAATTACCAAGCAAGAATTTAAAAGTATTTCTAATTTTTCTATAAGTATCAGCAACTTGTTTAATAATATTATCAGAAATTCTTACATCAGCTTGATAATCAACTGTTGCTACCCATAATCTTAAAACATCCGCACCATAAACAGAAATAATCTTATTAGGATCAACTCCATTACCAAGAGATTTAGACATTTTATTTCCATTTCCATCAAGAACAAATCCATGAGAAAGAACATTTTTATATGGAGCAGATCCAGTAACTGCAGTAGCAATAATTAATGAAGAATTAAACCAACCACGATATTGATCACTACCTTCAAGATATAAATCACATGGATATTTAAGTCCTCTTTGTCTTAAAACACCATTAAATGATGATCCAGAATCAAACCAAACATCCATAATATCTTTTTCTTTACGGAATGGTCCTTTATCTTTATTTTTTTCAAGATATGAAGCAGGTAATAATTCTTCTGCTTCTTTAATAGTCCAAATAGAAGAACCATATTCACCTACAAGATTTGCAATATGAGCAAATACTTCTTTATCCATAATTGCATTATTATCTTTATCATAAATAATTGGTAAAGGTACTCCCCAAGCTCTTTGACGTGAAATACACCAATCTCCACGATCTTTGATCATATTATGCATTCTTAATTTACCCCAAGAAGGAGTCCAATTAACTTTTTCAATTTCATTTAATAATGGTTCTCTAATCTTATCAATTGAACAGAACCATTGAGGAGTAGCTCTAAAGATAACTGGCTTTTTAGTTCTCCAATCATGAGGATAAGAGTGAGTAATTTCAGTTACATTCATTAAAGCATGTGCTTCATCAAGCATTTTTAATACTTCTTCATTAGCATCTTCATAAAATAAACCGGCAAGTCTAGGACCAGTTGTTTCATCCATTTTACCATGTTCATCAACAGGACAATAAGGTGGTAATTTATATTTTTTACAAACATTAAAGTCATCTTCACCATGACCTGGAGCAATATGAACACATCCTGAACCTGCATCACTTGTAACATATGCACCTTGAATAAGTAAAGAAGTACGATCATATAAAGGATGTTTTACAGTAATATATTCAGTTTCACGTCCTTTAAATGTTTTAATTAATTCACATTCACTTAAATGAAGTAAATCCTTCATCTTTTCTTCTAATTCCGTTAAAAAGACTAAATTACCTTCATTAGTTTTAAATAAACCATATTCCATATCTGGATTTAAAGCAATAGCAAGATTAGCAGGAATTGTCCAAGGTGTTGTTGTCCAAATAACAAAATAATCACCTTTATTTAATAAACCTTTTCCATCAACAACAGGGAATTTAACAAAGATAGTTTTTGCTTTTACATCATAATATTCAATTTCTGCTTCCGCTAAAGCAGATTCAGAAGATGGTGACCAATAAACAGGTTTTAATCCTTTAAAAATTAAACCATTTAAAGCCATTGTAGCAAAAACTTCAATTTGCGACTTTTCAAATTCTTTATCTAAAGTAACATATCGATGTTCAAAATCAGCAAGAATTCCAAGTCTTTTAATTTGTGCTTTTTGTCTTTCAACTTGACTTAAAGCAAATTCTTCACATTTCTTTCTAAATTCTGCTGGTGGAGTTGTCTTTCTATTAACACCTTTTTTAGTAACAGCATTTTCAATTGGTAAACCATGTGTATCCCATCCTGGATAAAAAGGAGCGTAAAATCCATCCATTGATTTAAAACGAATTATAATATCTTTTAATAAACGATTAAGCATATGACCACAATGCATATCACCATTTGCATAAGGTGGGCCATCATGCAACATAAAACAAGGTTGCTTTTCATTTTTCTTCATGATTTGATGATATAAATCATCTTTTAACCATTCATCAAGCATTTTAGGTTCTTTTTGGGCAAGATTTCCTCTCATTTCAAAATTAGTTTTGCCCATTAATAATGTTTTATTAACTTCCATTTTCTTCTCCTATATAAAAACGTCCTTATTTCTAAGGACGTTAAATTAACGCGGTACCACCTTAGTTCCTATTTCTAGGCACTCAATTCCCTTTTAACGCAAGTTTACGAATATAATTACTTAATTCATCATATTAGCTCCAAAGTGATCCGTTTCTTTTTATTTATGTTATTTTCCACCAAACAATAACTCTCTTAAATAAACTAAAAAGGCGTCTATCTTTTTCCTAGCCGTTAAAGTTATTATGCAATAATAACAATAATTTAACAAGTTTTTTATAAAATAATTATTAAAAATATCAATTAAAAGTTAATTTTTAAATAGTTCAAGTATATTCACAACAGGAAGTATAATTGGTTGTAACATTAATGAAGACATTGTAACTGATAAACAACTTCTTAGATAAGGAAAAACAATAGAAATTGCATTTATTTTCATGAAATCCAATTTTTCTGCTTCAGTACCATCAATCAATTCAAATATCGCTTCAATAGATAAATCTATATCATAGGGAGAAATACTATTCTCATAATCGTGAATTGACACCGAAAGAGTTAATGAATATTTATTGTCAATTTTTGATATATTTCTATTAAATATTGGTTTTAAAGTATATTCTTTACCATCTAATAATTTATTTTTAAAATTAAATT
>FR889459.1:5250-8148 GCA_000432895.1 Firmicutes bacterium CAG:449
TGTTATAGAAATTAATTTGTATTTCATTTTATCACTATCCAATCATTTTTATTGATTCACTTACATGCGTTAACTTGTCATCGTTAAAACAATAATCAATTTTTTTATAATTATATTTTATAGTACAATATGATTTTTTTTGTAATTTATAAATATTTTCAAAACAAATATTTAAATCTAACGCATCCAAAATTTTAATTAGCGTATCAAGTCTTGGTACACTATCAAATTTTTCAATTCTAGCAATCATCGGTTGCTTTATACCAGTTTTTTCAGCCAATTCTCTTTGAGTCATATTTAATTCTAATCTTTTTTTTATTATTTCTACAATAACATTAGAAAATTGTTTATTAACATTAAAAAATTCTTTTTCTTTTTCATTAAGTTGTATATTGTCAAATAAATCAAATTTATTTTGCATTATTTTTTCTCCTTGTTATATAATCCTTTATTTCATTTTGTGCTTTTATAATTTCATTTTTTGGTGTTTTTTGTGTCTTTTTTTTGAAACAATGTAATAAAATAAATTTTCCATCATCAGAATAATAAAAAAATAAGATACGATTGCTTTTAGGTCTGAGTTCATATATTGAATCAGTTAATTGTTTAGCATAATTGTTTATTTTTAAAATATCAAATCCTATTTGTTCTAAAATATTAATATAGTGTAACATTTTAGTCACTAGCATCTTTTGACCATCAGTAAGCAAATCCTTAACAAAACTATCTACTGGACATTCTCCATTTTCCTTTATATATTTTTCTATTTCGTACATTAAAGGTTCTTTCTGATAACTTATAAGTTATCAATTTGATTTTATCAAAAAAAATTTAATATTTCAAACGATTTTGCTATTCATATTATATTTTATTTTATTTTTTTATTTATATGATATAATTTCAACATTACTTTCAAATACATTATTATCGTATTCAGTTGATGAAGATAAATTTACTTTAGAAATATTTGTATGTAAAAATGCTTCATTATATATTGTTTTTAAATTAGTTGGTAATGATATCTCACCACTTAATTTACTATTATAAAAAGCTCTTGAAGAAATATTTTTTAGTTTACTATCATTAGTGAAAGTAAAGCTTTCTAAAGAAGAATTTTCAAAACTTGATGAAGAAATAACTTCTAAAGTATTTATAAAATTAATACTTTTTAATCCGGTTTGATAAAATGCATATGAGCCTATTTTTTGATAATCTTTTAATGAAAATGAAGATAAACTTACACTATCATAGAAGCATTTATAAGGAATTTCTTTTGTAGTAAAATCGATACTTTTTAAATTTTTACATGAAGCAAAGCTTCCTTCTGATAAAGATAAAGAACTAGTTTTAATTACTTCAATATTACTATTTTCAAAAGCATATTTACCAATAGAAGTAATATTGGTAAAATCAAAATTAGTCAATAATGAACAATCTTTAAAAGCATAATTATCAATTTTATTTACACTAGAAGAAAGATTTACATTTTCTAAAGCAGGACATCTTTCAAAACTAGAGCCACTTAAAGAAGTATATTCACCAAGTAAAGTTACATCTTTCAAATATTTATTATTAAAAAAACTATCAACAGATACTAACTTTAAATTATTAAAAGTAATACTTTCTAAATGAGTATTTTGAAAAGTTCCTTTATAAATATTTTCAACTTTTTCTCCACCTTCAAATGAAGATAAATTAATACAATCTGCAAATAAATGATCAGATAAAGAAATAACATTATTACTCATTCTAACTTTTTTTAAATTGTTACATTCTCTAAAAGCATCATAACCAATTGAAGTAATTGAATCAGGAATAATTACTTCTTCAATATTTCCATTACCTTTAAAACTATTAATAGAAATAGAATTAACTGTGTAAGTAATATTATCTTGACTAATTGAAGAAGGTATTTCTAATTTTTTTAAATTAAATGAACTTGATAAAATGACTGAAGCAGTTTTATTATCATTATTTAATTCATATCTAATCGTGCCATTTTCTTGTATATTGCTACTACAAGACATTAATAATAAACCAATCAATAACAAATATTTTTTCATAAAAATCACCTATATTCATTCATTAGTATTCCACCGGCAATTGCTACATTAAGTGAATCAATATTATCCATAGGAATTTTAACATTATAAGAAGCTATCTCAATTATTTCTTTTTTTACTCCTTGCCCTTCATTACCTAAAATTAAAATAAATTTATCTCTATTTTTAAACTCTTTATAATTAAGAGCATTATGTAAAGAAGTAGCAACAAGACAATATTTATCTTTCAATTCATTAATATTCACGTCAAGATATAATGGTATTTTAAAAAGTGCACCTTTTGTAGAACTTATTACTTTATCATTATAAATTGAAGCGGTATCATTTGATAAAATTACTCCATCATAATTAAACGCTAAAGCGGTTCGAATAATAGTTCCTACATTACCTGGATCTTGCACACCATCAAGATAAATTAATTTATTACCAATAATTTCTTTTTGAATAAAAAATGAACATACTCCAATCATACTAGAAGAATTAACATTACTAGATAACTTATCTAATATTGGTTTAGTAACAATAATTTGTTCAACATCATCATATTTTTCTTGATAAGATAAAGTTAAAATCATTTTTAATAATTTTTTTTCATGCGCTAAAAAGATAAAATCTTCTCCATCCACTAAAAACATTTGTTTTTGCTTTTTTATTGAAGATTTTTTTAATTCTAATAGTTCTTTAATTAAAGGATTTTTTGTACTTGTGATCTCTTTCATTTTCTAATACCATATATTAATTTTTCTTTTCTTAATTTATAATCTGGACAATATAAACTTAATTTATCATAAAATTGTTTACTATGATTTTGATAAAAATCATGACATAATTCATG
>FR889459.1:8163-9438 GCA_000432895.1 Firmicutes bacterium CAG:449
ATCATGACATAATTCATGCACTACTACTTGATCAATCAAATCAAGAGAAAAATGAATCAAATTTTCATTAAAAGTTAAGATTTTTTTATTATAATGATTATTACCTAATGCTGCAGATAACTTTTTTATTTTTATTTCATGACTTGATAAATTCATTATATTTTCATAATATCTAACTCGAGAAGTAATTACATCAAGTAAAACTTTTTTTGCTAAAACTTTTTTACCTTTATAAAAAACATACATTCCATCTAAAGTATTTCCTTTTGTTGGATATACTCTTTCAACTTCCCCAAAAATATAAGCGTAATTACCATCAATAAAAGGTTCAGAATTAAATTTTTCTAAAGTTGAAACAGGAAAGACTTTTTCTAAGTCTTTTGTTAATTTACTTAAAGGATAATTTTGTTTAACTCTCACATTAATAATTCCAAAACAATAATGATATGTTCTAGAATTACTACTTGAATAAATTAAATCAACTTTAACTTTATATCCATTTACATTAATAATTACTTGTTCTCGCATACATAAATTATATAATATATAATTAAATTGAGGTAACAAAATATGGAAAAAGTTTTAATTAGTGCATGCTTAATTGGTGATAACACAAAATATGATGGTAAAAATAATTATGTAAAAGATGTTGAAAAACTTTTTCCTTTATGCGATTTAATTATTGTTTGTCCAGAAGTAATGGGTGGATTAAAAACTCCACGTGCTCCAAGTGAAATTAAAGATAACAAAGTCATAAATATTAAAGGAACTGATGTCAGTAAATTCTTTCATAATGGTGCTTCCTTAGTTAGTTATATTGCAAAAGAAAACAAAGTAAAATATGCTGTTTTAAAAGAAAATTCTCCTTCATGTGGAGTTAATAAAGTTTACGATGGAACATTTCAAAACAATTTAAAAAAAGGTCAAGGTGTGACCACTCAAATATTATTAAAACAAGGAATAAAAGTTTTTAACGAAAAAGAAATCGATAAGCTTGTAGAAATTTTATCAAATCATTAAAATTCATTTAAATAATTTTTGACTTTTCATTTAAATAATTTTTGACTTCATTTAAAAATTTATCATTTCGTAAAGAGATGATTTTTTTTGTATTTTCAATTTGTTTTTCCCAATTATCTAAACAATCACTTTGTTGTCCCCATCTTAAACATTGATCATATTTATAAGGAAGAACTTCTTCAACCATTTCTAATAATTTTTGATAAATATTATCAATATTTAAATTATTATTTAATAAATATTTTGCTCTTTTAT
>FR889459.1:9466-10857 GCA_000432895.1 Firmicutes bacterium CAG:449
TAAAAAGTTTGTTTAAATTCATAATTAATCATCAAACATTTCAATAATTTAAAATTTGAATAAGAATGCAATTGTTTTCTAGATAAAAAGTTAGTATCTTCACTAAAAGCAAAATCAGTATCATGAAGAGCAAATCTAAATTTCCCATCATAATATTTCTTATCTTTAACAACACTAGTTCTCCACATAATTAAATTATTGTTATTACCAACAAAATCCCAATTAGAAGCATAAGCATTTGCTAAAACCACATCCATAAAACTGTCTATATCAATATACTTTTCACAAAATTCATTATAAATATTATTATTAGCTAAATCTTGATTTAAAAAATGCATCATTTCTTGTAAAAAAGATTCATCATTACCTTCATCAAGAAGAAAATCACCTTTATATTTATACATAATTACATCATCTTTTTTAACATTATAGTTCATTTCAAAATAGGTATCTTTATAATGTTCTCTTATTGAATAAAGTCCAAAATATTCTCCATTAATATAAACTATACATGGTCTATATCCAGTTGTAGAAGCGTTACTATTAACCATTACTTCTTGTAATAAAGCATCGTTAAAACCAGTGAATGATTCAAAACAATTTCCACCATTATGAAGTCTAAAACGCGTAAATCCTGTTAATAAAGAACCATCTTTTTTAGTTCTATCTTTAAAAATATGAGCATCAACTTTTTGATTCTTTTTACCAAATTCATTTTTATTAAAATTTAAATTTAAAGTTCTTTGAGGGTAACCAAGTGACCAATTACCACCTAATTTAACTTGTGAATTACGATAAAAATATTCTTCATAAACTGGATCAATATATTCTAAATTTACTCTTTTTTCTATTTCTTCACGAATTTTATTATAAAATCCATTATTCCCAAACATTTCTTCATAAGGTAAAGATAATGATACTACTGGGATAGAAAAATAATTATCTTTATCGATAATATAAGTTAATGATCTAGACAAAACATCTTGTTTAGTTTTTGTATCATAAACTCTAATAGTTAAAACTGGTTGCTTATCCATTTTTAAATAATAATTTTTATTTCTTTGAATATTATTATTATAATTTTCCGAAACACATTTTCCTTCATAATCATCTTTCAGAATTCCATCAACAGAAGTTGTAAAAGGAATTTGAGTTAAACTAGTAATTTTTTTTGAATCAATAATTATTGGATATTGATATTTATAATTAGGTTTACTACCATCAAAAGAATAATATATTTCATAATTAGGATTATTAACTTTAAACTGTAAATCTAGACTATTTTGATAAATATTTGGTAAATAATTAACATAAATATCTTTTTCAAGTTCATAAAAACCCTCAAACGGATTAGATGAACTACTTTCACTAGAACTACTTTCTTTAAAAGA
>FR889459.1:10875-11129 GCA_000432895.1 Firmicutes bacterium CAG:449
TTTAAAAGATTCACTACTAGAAGTTTCAGTTGTAAAAGAAGTATTATTACTTGAAGACGATAAAAACTCACTACTAGAAGTAGTTAATTCAGAACAAGATAAAAGTAAAGGTATCAAAAATAAAATTCTTTTTTTCATATGAAGATAAAACCTGCTTAAACGCAGGTTATTATTATCTAATTTTTTCTAAATGCCAAATATCATCAACGTATTGCTCTATTGTTCTATCAGATGAGAAATATCCAGATTTAGCA
>FR889459.1:11223-11396 GCA_000432895.1 Firmicutes bacterium CAG:449
GAAGCTTTTAAGTAATCTTCAAAATCTAACAAATTAAAGAATTCATCATTATTCCACATAATTTCATCAAAAATTTGTTTAAATTCATCTCTATTAGCATGCCAAGTACCATTAATTAAAGAATCAATGACTAATTTAATATCTTTATTAGAATTATATTCATCCCAAGCACG
>FR889460.1:0-2294 GCA_000432895.1 Firmicutes bacterium CAG:449
TGAAAGGAATAAAACATTATTTGTTTTAATGCAAATTGGTGAATGAAGAAAATATATGTTTTAGTCTATACTCACAAGGCGAATTGATAAGGCTCCTTTCCTATATTATTTTGAAAAATGAGCCAGACTAATTAAAGTTCGTAAAAGAATGTCGAAGTCTATCACAGATATTCGACCATATATTCGGTTGGTACAAATAAATAATAAAATAAATAAGTAGGTAAAAGCAAGATATTTTCAAAAATTTGTAATTTGATTGAGAATTTGATTATTTTTTTAATTAAAATTTTCTTAAAAAATTACAAAATTTATGATTTTAAAAATATATAAAAATCTATGAAAATCAATATATTTTATATAAAAATTTACGTTGTTTAACTTTTTTTTAACGAAACCACCATGCTCATTCCAATATATAGTGTAGGGGGTGAAAAGAAAGGAGTTGCAAAATTATCTCGGAAGAAAGCGAGATCCACTACAACAACAAAAGCTATTTAGGTAGAAGATTAAACGGGGTGGTACACGCCTAAATAGTTATATTCTATGAATTAATAATAGTGTTATATTAACCATCATAATTCTTTTTTATAAATTTAATATAACAACTTTTAAACTCTATTTACAAAATATGGCACTATTATTAGTTATTATGAATAAGAAAATAATAATATTCTCTTTTCTTAATAACAAAATATAATTAAAATATAATAAATGAGGGGATAAGGTAGGTAATATGAGTTCCGATTCTAAGGGAGTGAAAATAAGTACATGAAAGATAAGGAGTTAGTTAAATTCTTTTTGTCTGATGCCGATGAGTATTATGGACTAAAAGAAAAAAAGGAAGAAATTATAAAAAATAATAATGTAGATAATAATAAGAATGGTGGTTTCTTCTCTTTTCCAAGACGTAAATTCATAATTAGTTCAGTTGTATCTTGCTTATTATTAGTAGGAGCTGGGTTCGGCATCGGATATTTAATTAAGGGATTAGATAATAATAGCTTTAAGTACAATGAATTATATGTACAAAGTAGCAATGCTATTGAAAAATATTTTTTAGAAAATTATAATAACCAAAGATTTATAAATATATATTCAATTAATTTAAATGATAATGAAATTTTTGGCTTTTATGAAAATGAAAATAAAGATATAATTATATATCAATGTTATTCATTAACAAGTACAGAAAAAATAACTGTTTCCTTTGAAAACAGTAGAACATCTCAAAAATCAATAATCACAAAAGAAGTATGTTCTTATAACCAAATTTCTATTTTAAACAATAGTAATTTTGAAATTATAGCTAATGATGTAATTTACGGAGAAGTATATGTTGATACAAATTTCGTTAAAAACATTACTATTAATTTTTAAAATGAAATTGTTATTAAAATAAGTTATTTGGAAATAATAATTTTTTTGAAAAAAAATAACTCTTACCTTAGAAATGTTTTGTTTCTTTTTGGAATTTTATCTAGTGCTTTGATAAATAGTGAAATTGGGGTCAAACCACTAGGTAAAATTCATTACCAAAATAATTTTTTAAAGAATTTATCATTAGATGTATCTGAAAGTGAAAAAGTAACAGTAACTAATGATGAAAAAGTAAATGTAGTTATTAAATTAGATTATGAATTATTTGATTCATTGAGTTTGTTAGATGATGATAATGCTCAACAAAGCAAAAATGAGTTACTTTTACAAGGTAGAGAATATTATTCTAAGAAAAATCAAGAATTAATGAATAATATTAATACTGAAAGAATGAATGACCTTTATGTGTCTAGATATTCTCCATTCATTTCTTTTAATGTAGATAGTAAAGATTTAAATACTATTTATGAAGAAGACCTTGAAACTTTATCAAAAAAAGCTTTTGTTGAATCAATCAATATTTATAATAATAAAAATTATAAACCTATGATGAGTGCCAATAAACCAGGAAGCGGGGTAACAGATATTATAAATAATTATAATGTTACTGGTAGAGGTGTTAAAGTAGGAATATTAGAATGTGGTATATTAGATAAAAATAATGCTAATTTTATTGGAAAAACTGTTGTTGCTAGAGACCAATTACTTGTTATAGAAACTGTTTTAGAACATACTACAGCAGTTGCGTCTATTATTGGTGGAGTTAATGGAATTGCAACTGATTGTAGCATGTATAGTGCTCAATTAGTTGGAAATAATGCTATGACTGGCATTGAATGGCTTCTTGATCAAAAGGTTGATATAATTAATATGTCATATGGTGATAGTGAGCCAGATGGAAAATATAGTAATAAATC
>FR889460.1:2349-9113 GCA_000432895.1 Firmicutes bacterium CAG:449
ACAATTCTTATTGCAGCTGTTGGAAATTATGGCTTTTAATCAGATTATGTAGCAAATCCAGCATTAGGATATAATGTTTTTGGTGTTGGAGCTTGCGATTATAAATCACCTGTTCCATTCGGCTATTCTTCTGCTAAAGTGGAAAAAGGTCCGGATAAGCCTAATATAACTGCACCAGGAAATGCATTAACTATTGCTAATCTTGCTGGAAAATTCTCTGGTACATCATTCTCATCAGCATTTGTTACAGGTTGTGTAGCATTAATGTTAGAATATAGACCAGCATTAAAGTTACATCCAGAAAGAGTTTATGCTTTATTAACCGCAAATGCGAGAACATCACTTATTACTTCAGATCATGTTGGATTAAGAACTAGAGCAGGAGCTGGTGGATTAAGTATTACTAAGGTTTTTAATAACATTGATAATATTTTTTATGGCACAGTAACAAGTCGTACAGCATATGAAAAGTCAATTGAATTATCAATTGATAGCGGGCATTCAATGCAAGTAGCGGCTTATTGGTTAGCTTATGCGGATGGAAATGCAAATAATACAAAACATACAGATTATGATCTATTCTTAATCGATAGTTCACCATCTTATGTTTTAAAAGCAAGATCTTATAAAAACAATTTTGAATACTTTGAATGGAAATGCAATTATTCTGATGATTATATTTTGTCATTTGATTTGGCCGGCGAAATGGTTCAATCACCAGATCAATTTTGCGTAGCATATTGTATTAATTAAAATTTTAGACTAGGAATCAAAAATGGTTCTTAGTCTTTTTTTGTTATTTTTAAATGTAATCCATCATTTCCACCTGATTGATTTATATGAGAATCTAATCCAGCATAAGCAGTTATTTGTCTTATTCTAGAGAATCTATTTATGTCACCTAGTTCAGCAATAATACGTGATGCAAGATTATTAGAGATACCAGGAATTGATAATAACAATTCATAATTTGGTAAGTCTTTTGCTAAATCTATAATTTGATTTAAACAATTATCTTGTTCTTGAATTTTATCGTTCAATTGTATAATTAAATCTTTCGATACTTTACAATTAACACTTGTTTCTGAACATCCAGAACAACAATTCTTACAATACTCAATTATTTTATTTGCTTCATTTATTGTTTCATTATAATGATGACAAGTTTCTTTCATTAGATATTTAGCAAGTGTCTCTGGATTTTTGTTTTTCAATTGATTAGGATGACTATATTTCTTTAATAAAGCCATTGGAACATCACTATAGAGTTTACTCCATAATTTATCAATATTAGGAAATACAATATTTAAAATTAGTCTAAATTGAACTTTTATCTTGACACGATCAGATCACTCACTATAAGTATAACTTCTTCTTTTTATTTTGTTACCTACAAAAAGTTAATGCAGTCCATATAGGTCATAACTATTTACAAAAAATGTTGAAAAGAGTATACTAATAGTGTAATCGGGAATACTGTATATAGAGGTGATGAAAATGTTAGTTGAACGATTAAAGACTAAATTTAATACTAACGAGCCTATATTTACAAATGAGATATTGGAAATGTTTAGCGAATATTCCCGCGCTTATGTATTTAGGCTCATAGATAAAGCCGAAAAAAAAGGCGAGATTATCAACTTTGATACGGGCGTTTATTTTATCCCCACAAAAAGCATTATTGGTATTTCAACAATTACGGCTGAAGATGTTGTTAAAAAAAAATACGTTGGTTACAAAGACGATGTGTATGGTGTGTATAGTGGCTTGAATTTGCAAAATATGTTCTCGGTTACAACACAAATGCCAAACACAATAGAAATTGTAAGCAATAACGAGTCAATGAGATGTAGGAGAATAATGATAGACGGAAGAACGATAATTCTCCGTAAATCACGTTGCAAGATTGATCGTTCCAATGCACAAGCCTACACAGTCTTGCAGTTGCTTTCTGAAATGGGAAAAACTACCGATATGGACGATAGAACAAAAGAATCAATAATAATGTATATGATACAAAACCGAGTAAGCAATGCCGACTTGGTATCTCTTGCAAGAGTTTTTCCTGCACAGACAACAAAAAATTTAATGTATAGTGGAATATTAAATGGTTTTACACAAGGATAAAAAAAGTTTTGATATAGCAATTAGAGCAGCGAGTAGGCATTTTAATGTTTCTCCCGCGATAATAGAAAAGGACTATTATGTAACGCTCGTTCTTCGTGAACTTGCAAAACAAGTTCCTGATTTATTGTTTAAGGGTGGTACTTCACTTTCAAAATGCTACAAGATTATAGACAGATTTTCCGAAGATATTGATATTACGTTAGATTCGGAACATCAATCGCAAGGCAAAAGAAAAAATCTGAAATATACAATCGTAGAAATTTGTAGCAATCTTGGATTGAACTTGTTGAATGAAAATGAGACGAGAAGCCGTAGAGACTATAACTGTTATAAGATAGACTATTGTGCAAGACACAGTTTATCAGGCTTAAATCCACAACTTCTTGTTGAAACTGTGTTTATCGTAAAGGCGTTTCCTGATGAGATAAAACAAGCGTCCTCTATGATATACGACTATCTCAAAGCCGTTGGAAATGACGAAGCAATCGCACAGTATGAATTAGAGCCGTTTGATATTCGTGTTCAAACACTTGATAGAACTCTTGTTGACAAGGTTTTTGCGGTGTGCGATTATATGTTAGATAATAAGACGGAAAGGCAGTCAAGGCATATTTACGATTTATCACGTTTGCTTACTCTTGTAAAATTGGACGATAATCTGAAAGCTCTTATAAAAGAAGTGCGTGAGGATAGAAAACTGGGTACAAAATGCTACTCTGCACAAGACGGTGTGAGTGTTCCTAATTTGCTTCGACAAATGATAGATACAGAGTTTTTTAAGAAAGACTATGAAGATAGCACCGAAAAACTTTTATCAAAACCCGTTACTTATGAAGAAGCCATAAAAGCAATAGAAATGATAATTGCAAGCGATGTATTTGACACAGAAAACTAAATAAAGATAATCATAATCCGTTGGATAACTTGGAGGGTTTGATTGTTCAGAAGAACAGTTAAGCCCTTTATTTTTTGTAAAAGGAGAGTAAAAACTATGACATTAGCATTGAATAAAGAATTAGCAAAAAGAGCCGTTATGTTACTTCGTGCCTCCTCTAAACAACAGACAGACCGAGAAAACGATTTTGATATACCACAACAGAAATCAATCCTTTTGCCGTTCGTGGAGTCGAAAGGTTGGGATTAAGTAAAGGTAGTTACTGAGGGTGGAGTATTGGGCTTTAAGATATCGGCAAATGACCGAGACGCAATCCAAGATATTAAGAAAATGGCTGACTGTAGAGAGTTTGACATACTCGTGATTTATATGTCAGACAATCTAGGAAGAATTGCAGATGAAACACCTTTAATTGTTTCTTATCTCAACTAAAGAGGAATTACGGTGTTCTCCTATACCGAGGGAGAAATCAGCGCGAAGGACCACACAAGCAAGTTGATAATGGTAGCTTGTGTAACAGACCAAACCATTTTATCGGGACAGTCTATTATATGGGGTGTAAATTCGGCATCGGTAGCAGACTAATAATATTATCTATTGATGTTTTTTCAAGATTGCAAGTTTTTGATAATTCTTGTTTAGTTATATTTGGATTATTTCAGTAAGAACTTTTATTTGAGAAGGGTTAAGAGATTTATCATCCATTTCGCTAATAAAGTTGAAAGGAATAGTAATTATAATATCATTAGTTGAGCATATTTATAACTTTTGTTATAGAAAATACTATCTTGTTAAAAATTTTATATATTAAAATCTTGATAATTATTTAACTAATATTTAATATATTTTTTCTTTGTAAGCGATTGCAATAAAACATGATTTATCATTTATATATAAAAAACTAATATTATATATAAAAATATTGGTATAAACCTATAAAAATGTAAGAAATTGATATTGCTAAATTAATCGTATAATTGTTGTTAATAGTTTTTTTAAATGATAAAATGATATCGCCTAATAGAAGTGAAGGAAGGTGATTATATGGGATATGTTCATTCTTATGAAACCTTTACAACTGTTGATGGACCTGGTATAAGATTTATATTATTCTTAACAGGATGTCCATTAAGATGTAAATATTGTCATAACCCTGATACTTGGAAATTAGGTAATAAAAACTATACTGCTCAAGAAATAGTTGATCAAATATTAAAATATAAAAACTATTATAAAAATGGTGGAGTAACTATTTCTGGAGGCGAACCTTTATTACAAATTGATTTTGTTATCGAAGTATTAAAATTATGTAAAGAAAATAATCTTCACACTGCTGTTGATACCTCTGGAATAACTTTTGATATTAATAACAAAGAAAAATTTATTGAGTTAAATAAATATTGTGATTTGTTCTTATTAGATATAAAAGAAGTAGATGAACAAAAACATATTGAATTAACTGGTAAAAGTAATAAAAACATCATTGATTTTGCTTATTTTTTAGATGAGTGTCATAAGAAAGTTTGGATTCGTCATGTAATAGTTCCAACAATCAATACTGATGAAAAGAATTTATTAGATACACGTAAATTCTTAAACACGCTTCACAATATTGAGAAAGTGGAAGTTCTTCCTTATCATACTTTAGGAAAAGATAAGTACACTAAATTGGGTATTAAATATCCTTTAGAAGGAATTAGAGTTCCTAATGATGAAGAAATTAGTTTAGCAAGAAAGATATTAGAAAAATGACATTTAAAGGAATTTGTATAGTAGAAGTTAGTGGTCAATCATGCGCTAGTTGTTTATCACTAATGAATGAATTAAAAAATGTTGATTTGCCAGAAGATGTTAATTTGATTCATATTGAAATTGATGAAGATCAAAAAGAATTTATTAATCAATATCAAATTGATAGATTACCAACTATTTTAATTCTTAAAGATGATGTTGAAATTTCTAGATGCCGAGGATTTCAACCAGAAGAAATATTATCTCTATGGCTTAATAGTAAAATTTTAGAGGCAAGAGGAAAGGAGTAAATTTTATGTTTAAAGAGTGGGAAGGCTTTGTTGAAGGCAAATGGTCAAATGATGAAATCGATGTAAGAGATTTTATTCAAAAAAACTATCATCCTTATGAAGGTGATGATGCATTCTTAGAAGGACCAACTGAAGCAACAAAAAAATTATGGAGTGAAATATCAAAATTATCAAAAGAAGAACACGAAAAAGGTGGAGTATATGATGCAGATACTAAAATCGTTTCAACTTTAATTAGTCACGCTCCAGGATATATTGATAAAGATTTAGAGAAAATTGTTGGTTTACAAACTGATAAACCATTTAAGAGAGCTTTACAACCATTTGGTGGAATTAGAATGGCTGAAGAAGCATTAAATTTATATGGATATGAATTAGATAAAGATGTTAAAGAAATCTTTACTAAATATCGTAAGACTCATAATGATGGAGTTTATTCAGCTTATACTCCAGAAATGAGACTTGCAAGAAGAGCTCATATTTTAACTGGATTACCTGATACTTATGGAAGAGGTAGAATAGTTGGAGATTATCGTAGAGTTGCTTTATATGGTATTGATTATTTAATTAAACATAAAGAATATGATCGTTCAATTTTAGATGGTGAAATGACTCCAGATAAAGTTAGAGATCGTGAAGAAATTGCAGAACAAATTAAAGCATTAAATCAATTAAAACAAATGGCTTTAAGTTATGGATTTGATATTTCTCGTCCAGCAAGTAATGCTCAAGAAGCAATTCAATGGGTTTACTTTGGTTATTTAGGTGCTGTTAAAGATCAAAATGGTGCTGCAATGAGCTTTGGAAGAAATTCAACTTTCTTAGATATTTATATTGAACGTGATTTACAAAAAGGTTTAATTACTGAAAAAGATGCTCAAGAATTAATTGATAATTTAGTCATGAAATTAAGAATTATTAAATTCATGAGAATTAAAGAATATAATGAATTATTCTCTGGTGATCCTACTTGGGTTACTGAATCAATTGGTGGAATGGGTGTTGATGGAAGAACTCTTGTTACTAAAAACTCATTCAGAATGTTACATACATTAGTTAATTTAGGACCTGCTCCAGAACCAAACTTAACTGTATTATGGAGTAAAAATTTACCAATTAACTTCAAAAGATTCTGTGCAGATATTTCAATTAAAACATCTTCAGTTCAATATGAATCAGATGATTTAATTAGACCAGAAATGGGAGATGATTTCTGTATTGCATGTTGTGTTTCTCCTATGAGAGTTGGTAAAGATATGCAATTCTTTGGTGCAAGAGCAAACCTTGCTAAATGTTTATTATATGCATTAAATGGTGGCGCTGATGAATTAATGGTTGATAAATTAACAAATAAACCATTACAAGTATCTCCTAAATTTGCACCAGTATTATCTAATGAAGCATTAGATTATAATGATGTAGTTGAAAAATATGATCAAATGATGGAATGGCTTGCTGGCTTATATGTTAATACATTAAATGTTATCCATTATATGCACGATAAATATTCATATGAAGCTGAAGAAATGGCTTTACATGATTCAAAAGTTAGAAGATTCTTTGCTACAGGTATAGCAGGATTATCATGTGCAGTTGATTCATTATCTGCAATTAAATATGCTAAAGTATATCCAATTCGTAATGAAAATAATATTATTACTGATTTCAAAGTTGAAGGTGACTTCCCTAAATATGGTAAT
>FR889460.1:9124-9386 GCA_000432895.1 Firmicutes bacterium CAG:449
ATATGGTAATAATGATGATAGAGTTGATAGCATAGCAGTATGGCTTGTTAAGACATTTATGAATAAGATTAAAAAGCACTATACATATCGTGATTCAATTCCTACAATGTCAATTTTAACTATTACATCAAATGTTGTTTATGGTAAGAAAACTGGTACAACTCCAGATGGAAGAAAAGCTGGTGAACCATTAGCTCCAGGAGCAAACCCAATGCACGGACGTGATAGTCATGGTGCACTTGCTTCACTTGAATCAGTTGCA
>FR889460.1:9448-12753 GCA_000432895.1 Firmicutes bacterium CAG:449
ATTAATCCAGATTCATTAGGTAAAAATTAGGAGGTAAATTTATGTCACAAAAAGTTGATAATTTAGTCAATATGTTAGATGGTTACATGGGAAATGGTGGCTATCATTTAAATGTTAATGTTTTTAATAGAGAAACTTTATTAGATGCTCAAAAGCATCCAGAAAAATATCCTCAATTAACTATTAGAGTTTCTGGATATGCTGTTAATTTTATTAAATTAACTAAAGAGCAACAAGACGAAGTTATTAAAAGAACAATTCACGAAAGTTTATAATCTAAAAAAGAGGATGCTTAGAAATCTGAAATAAGGTTTCAATCCTCTTTTTGCATGATAAAGCCAAGAGTAGAATGTACCCAGTGAGTAGAGCACTTTTTATTAAGCGTCCATTTCACTGGGTACATTTTAATTATTCCACTCAATTAAATTTTTTAAATATTTTCTATCCATAACTTGCACCTTTTTGCAAGCCATTGTTACTCATAATTTGCACCTTTTTGCAAGGTATAATCATTCATAATTTGTACATTTTTTAATAAACATTGTCATATAAATAGGAAAATAAATAATATTATTTTTAACTGAAATATTATAATCTGATAATACAAATGTTTTATTAAAATATTTTGTAGTTATAAAATAAGTAAGAGCAGAATGTGTTTGATAATCTTTACCACTTTTTACTTCAATAGGTAATAATTCACCTTGATATTCGATTAAAAAATCTACTTCTCCATGTTTTTTGTTATTAAAATAAAATGTTTTAAAACCATGTGCTAATAATTCTTCTGCAACAAAATTTTCAAACATTGCCCCGTTTTCCAATACGATTACAGGCTATTTTGCCCCGTTTTCCAATTTTTGAAAACAAAACTAATATTTTTTTGATTTCTTATAATTATTTTTTGCTTAAAATATTATTGATTAAAATTCTTTTTATAAACAATATAAATAACACTACCACCCATAATAATAACGCTTATTAACCAAGCTACTGGGGTAGAAAAACAAATACCAATGTATGATTCATTGCTTAAAGGGTTAGCACTATTAATTAAAGAAGGAATAAATAAACAAATAAGTATTCTTCCTACTAATTCACCAATTCCACTTAAAAAAGGAATGATTGCTCTTTTTGTACCTTGTAAAACTGATCTTGATAATTGTAATAAGCCTTGTAAAATTAAACAAGGAGTCAATATTCTTAAATAAGTTGCACAATAGAAAATTATTTCATCATTAACATCTTCTTTTGGAATAAAAATATAAGGAACTTTATTAGCAAGAGATAAGCCTAATATTAATA
Organism: Firmicutes bacterium CAG:449; assembly: GCA_000432895.1. Classification (GTDB taxonomy): domain Bacteria; phylum Bacillota_I; class Bacilli_A; order RFN20; family CAG-449; genus CAG-449. The sequence goes on from FR889460.1 coordinate 10,754, forward strand.
TTATAAAATAGAAACATAAATCAAGAATAATAGTATCTTTAATACCATCTTTAATACGATTATAATTTTGAGCACCATAATTTTGGCCAACAAAAGAAAGCATTGCAGTTGATAAAACACTTAATGGAATAGTTAAATATCCTTCAAAAGGTTGATAACAACTTACAGCAGTTTGAGCACTTCGACCAAAAGCATTAACTTTTTCTGCTTGTACAAAAGAACCAATAAATAAAATTGACCATTGGAATCCTAAAGGTAAACCAATTTTAAATAAGTCAAAAATAATATTTTTATCTAATTTAATATTAGAAGGTTGGATTCTTAAATAAGGATATTTTTTATAAAAATAAATTGCAGTAATTAAGAAGTTAGAAAAATTAGCAATAACGGTAGCTAAAGCAACACCTCTAGTATCTAATTTAATTACTCCAGTAAATAAAAAAGCTAAGACAATATTAATAATTGTACTAATAAAAGAAATTAATAATGGAGTGGTGGAATTACCTAATCCTCTTAAGAAATTTCCAAAAACATTTGCTAAAAGAGTAAAAACAAAGCCAATCAAAATAATGGTTAAATAATTTGATGCTTTTTCAATAAAATCAGTATGAGTTCCTAATATTTGAAATAAATAAGGATATATTAATAAACCAAGTATAGTAATAACGATAGCTATGATAATAGAAAGAATAATTGAATTAACAAATGTCTTTTTTAGTCCTTCATAATCTTTTGAGCCAAATTTATTTGAGATAATAACCGCAAAACCACTGCTGCAACCATAAGCAAAATTAAATAAAATACTTGTAATACTACCAGTTTGGTTAATTGAAGTAACAGAAGTTCCACCTACAGTAATTTTTAAAACTAGAGCATTAATTAATGAAAAAGCATTATTTAATAAAGTAGATAAAAGAATTGGAATAGCAAATAATAAAATTACTTTCCAAGGTTTACCTTTGGTTAAATCAATTGGTTTAAAAATACTTCTAATAAATTTCATAATTTACAATTAAATTATGCACTATTTATAAAAAAAATTAAACAAAATTAATCTTTATTTTAAATTAAATTTAATGCTAATAATTTTATTGTTTTTAATTTATATAATAAAAAATGTGCATAAAATATGTATTTTTCAGAATAAATGTTACTTTTATTACATTAAAATTAATGAAATATCAAAGACTTGACATATTGAAATGTGAAAACGCTTTCTTTAAAATAAATGTATAAAGAAAAGGAGATTCAATTATTATGAAAAAAACAAATATTTTGAAATGTTTGTCTGCTTTATTACTTATTACTGGTGGTTTAACTTTAGCTAGTTGTGGAGAAGAAAGTAATGTTACTTCTAATCCTCAAACAAGTTCAAAAGCTGATGATGGTAATAAAATTAAAAGTATTACTGCTGTTGAAGAAGTTGTTACAACAAAAGTTGGTAAAAGTATTAATCTAAAAAATTATTACAAGGTTAATCCAGTTTCTGGTAAATCTTTATCTTCAACTGATACAAAGGTTACTTTTACTTTAAGTTCTAGTACAGTTGCTAAACTTTCTGCTTCTTCATTAAAAGCTATAGCACCTGGAGAATGTACAATTACTGTTACTTCAAAAATTGATGAAACAAAATTTTGTTCTTTTAAAGTAGTCGTTAAAGATGTTTATTTTGATGCAGGATTTTCTAAAGTTGATACAAGAGATGATTTAGAAAAAGAATTAATTGCTGATGGTGGAACAATTAGAACTTTATCAAAAACTTCTGGTGAAGTAGTTGTTAAAGATATTAATGCAACTAAATGGTATGCAGAAACATCATTTGTTGTTAATTCAGTTGATGAAACAGAAAAATGGCCAAAGATTGGAATTTTCACTACTACTGCTGGAAATAGTTCTATTGCAAACCAAGTTTATTTCTTCTTAAATGCTGTTGTTGGTGATGCTGGAAATTCTACATGGAATGATTTCGGTGTTTGTGAAGTTGAAAATAGTGAAAACTG
>FR889460.1:12778-12988 GCA_000432895.1 Firmicutes bacterium CAG:449
ACTGGGCTTGGAATTCTGGTGTAACAAATACAACAGCTAGACATGTTGATAATGCATATACAAATCCAGATAGTATTACTTTTGGAACTAAAGTTAAAATGGGTGTTTTAAGAGAAGGATTATATTTCCATGTCTATGTAAATGATAACTATAAATCTACAATTAGAACACTTGAAACATTATTTAATGGTGAAGATAATCAACCTATTT
>FR889460.1:13103-21121 GCA_000432895.1 Firmicutes bacterium CAG:449
GCTCTTCCAGATGAAAAAATTGTTCCTGAATGGGCTGAAGATTAATGAGAATATTTAAAAGTAATTACGATTTATTAAAGCGTGCTTCTCCGGCAAAACCGGGGAAGCGCTTTGTTTCTTTTTTTATAGATTTAATGGTAGTATTTTTACTATCAACTCTTTTATTCTTAGGTGGTAAAGCAATTGTTACTTCAACAAATGAATTTACTACCAATGAAACAAATGTAAAAGAAGAAGTTAAGTATTATAATAATTTTATTGAAAAAACATATTTAGTGGAATTTGCTAATAAAGAAAATAGTGAAAGAGTTTCTACTGAAAAAATGATTTATAAAAATGTATGTCGAGCGATATATTATTCATATAATTTGATTGTAGAAAATAAATTTAATATTGATAGTAAGGTAACTGAATATGGAACATCGATTGATGGAGATAATATTTATTTATTTTATACGGATTATGTCGTAAATAATAATGAAAACAATCAAATATTAGATTTTAAAGGAAAGACATCTCAAGAATATGTAATTGATTTTTATAAAACATATTTTGGAGAAAGTAGTTACTATCAAATGTTTGATTCTCAATCAAAAGATATTCCAACTTTAAATACCAATGTTGCAAAAGCTCTTCATGATTATTTATTTGATGTTGGTGAAACTGCTCAAAAAGAACTCGGTCAAACATACTATAGTAATTTTGTTTCTAGCTACAGCACTATGTTAGATGTTTCAGAAAATATTATGTTAAAAAGTGAACCTTATTATACAGATCATTATTTAAGTTATGTTGAATCAATTACTATACAAACTAGACTTATTAATATCACTTTAATTATTTGCATAATGATGGCAACATTACTTGGTGTCGTACTTCCAAAAATTCTATTTAAAGACGAAGTTACTATTGGAAGAAAAATTACTTCTCTTGGAGTTATTCAATTAAATGGAGAAAAAAGCAAACTAATTAGTTTAATTATAAAAAGTATATTATCATTATTTGGGTTTTTAATTTCTAGTATCATAATTTATATACTTCCTCCATTTTATTTAAATTATGATTTAATGATGATGCCATTTGCTAAAAATACTAGTTTCTCATTTGGCTTAATACTAATTATTATTGCTTTAATTGGAATAATTAATGCAATTCCTATTTTATTCACTCATTATAAAACTTCTTTCCTTGATATGTTATTTAAAACTAAAGTAGTTGATTTAACATATTTAGATGAAGGCGATATTGATGAAAAAGATGAGGCAATGCCTCTATAAAAATGTTTTTATGCATTAATATTAATGTAAAAAAAACTTGAAACTTATTTATATTTAATAGATGATAAAATTGTAAGCGATTACAAAAAAATTAAAGGAGAAAATTATGAAATTTCAAAAAACTTTATTAGTTGTAGGGTCAACTCTTCTTGCGGCTTCTATGACTGCTTGTGGTGGCAATAATAATTCTGTTCCAGAAACACCAGATGATATTTTAGATACTTCTACTGTTATTAATGATTTACAAATGGCAGGTGATGAAATTGATTATGGTGAAGAAGGAATTAATATTAAATTATGGTCAATTGTTACTAAACCAGATGATTCTGCTTTAGAAAAACTTATAACAAAATTTAATGAAGAGCATTTAGGTTCCATTCATATCGAAGTCAAATCTATTGGTCACTACGATTACTACACAACATTAAAAAATACTTGGCAACAAGATCCATCAAGTAGACCTGATATGTGCTTGATGCATAATGAAAAAACTATTGAATATGCTAGACTTGGTTATCTTTATCCATTAGATTCATTCTTTGAACCTACTGGTGTTGATTTTGATTTTACTCAAGTTTATGAAAATATTGATCGTGTTACTCACTATAAAGATCATCGTTTTGCTATTCCTCTAGATGCACATGGATTCTTAACATCATTTAGACAAGATATTATTAAGAAAAATAATTTAGGATTTGATAATAATACTAGATTCATTCCTGAATCAAGAGCAGAATATCAAACCTTACTTGAAGGAGCTAGAAAACTTGCTGATGAAGGTAATTTATGGGTTAGAAATATTAATAAACTTGATTATCCAGTAAGTGGACATGCTCATGAATGGTATAAATTATCTACTACAGAAGCACAATCATTCTTCCCAAGCTTCCCTCAATCAACAGATCCAGATGGATTATCAAGTTTATATGCTAATGGTGGAACTTTAACTAATGAAGATCAAACAAAAATTACTTTCCAAGAAAATAAAGGATTCCAAACATATTTAACTGATCAAGTTGACCGTTATAATGCTAAATTAATTGGTGAATCTGGAACTAACCTTGAAATGTTTGGTACTGGTAATACATTAATGTTTTCAGAAGGACCATGGTGGGTTGGACAACAATATACTTCACAATTCAACTCTGCTGAATTAAAACAAACAGAAGTTGAAAGAGCTGGTAAAAAATATTCTACTGGTATTACTGCTGAAGATGCTGCAGATCCAGTATATAATTCACCATATGTAGCTTCACATCCAAAGGGATGGTGGACTCTTGATGAAAACAAAAATTCTGAAACAGCGCAAAAATGGTATGGTAATGGACATGCTATTTCAATTACACGTAATGTTACAAGTATGACAAAAGTTGCTGGTGCATTAACATTTATTAACTGGTTGACACAAGGCAAAGATTTTGATGACCCAAACACATACAATTTAACAAATTGGACAGTAGCAGGACATTTACCAGCATGGAAAAATGTTTATAATTCTGATACATATAAAACAGTCGCAAATAAGAGTGTTGTTTTAACAGCTTTAGGTGATCCAGCAGATATTATTGCTATGGAAGGCTTAGAATATGAAACAACAATTTTCGATGGATTAGCTGGTGCAGTTGGACAAGTTCAAGCTGCCGTTAAAACATCAACAGGTTGTACAACAAGTAGAGCTATACAAATCTTACAAGAAGTGGCTAGTTCAACACAAGCTGCTCTTGATTTACTTAAACTTTAATAGGAATAAGTATGAAAGATACAGTCGTTTTAGAAGAATATGCTAAAACGCGTTCTAGAAGAATTGAGAATTTAAAAAGATACGGCACCATAGCATTGTTTATGGGGCCGTTTCTATTAGCGTTTATAGTATTTTTCTTATATCCATTAGGTTATGGAGTATATATTTCATTAACAAACTTCCAATATGGTAGACCAGGTGTTGAAAACTTTAATAATTTCCAATGGTATCGATTCTTATTTGATAGTTCAGCTAGCTCTAAATTATACGAATCATTTTGGAGATCCTTTTTGCATTCGTTTATATTTGCTTTAATTATGGTTCCAATTGCAGTTTTAGTACCTTTAGGACTTGCAATTTTGGTTAATTTAAAACCACCAGGATTTAAGATTTTTAGATCAATTATTTATATGCCTTCTATTGTTCCTCTTACAGCAGCAGGAAGTATATTTACAATTATCTTTATGGAAGGCTCTCAACATGGTCTTCTTTATGAATTTTTTGGTATTGATACAAAATGGTTTATTGATTCATGGTTTACATTTAATATTGGTTCATTCAAAGTCGATGTGGCATATGCTTGGATTCCTATTTTCTTAATGTGTTTCTGGGGAGGATGGGGAGGAAACTTCATCATTCTTAATGCTGGACTTCAAAATGTTCCAAAGAGTTTATATGAAGCGGCTTCAATTGATGGTTGCTCAAAATGGAAAAGAACACTTAGTGTTACAATTCCAGGAATTAAACCTCAATTAGTCTTATGCTTATTTACAACGATTATTGGTTATATGGGTTTATATGGACAAAACTTTGTTTTATCTAATGGAGGTCCTGCTAATAGTACAATTTCTTCTATGCCAGGTGGAGGAAAAACATCAACAATCATATATTTTATTCAAGATATTGTTGCTAATAATGATAACTTTAAAACTAAATTATATGGTTTAGGTGCCGCAGCAAGTTTAATATTTGCTTTATTTGTTGGAATAATTACAGGTATTCAAATGTTCTGCACTAGAGATAAAAAAACTGGCTTTAAAATTTCGGAGGCATATCAAAAATGGAACAAAATAAGATAACCTTTGAACAATATATTGGCTATGAAAAACAAAAATTAGCAGGCGGAAAAAGAAAAGCTGAATATAGTAAAATTGTTTCTTTTATAATTTTATTAGTATTTTGTATAATTTGGCTTTTACCTTTTCTTATTATGCTTGCTGGTTCTTTAAGAGGATATAATGATACAATGTATTATCCTAAAGAATTGTTTGTTCCTCATAGTGGATATACATTACAAAACTTTAAAATTTTATTAACAGGTGTCTATCCTGAAGATATGGGACCACATAATACAACTAAAGAATTTGCAATTGGATATTGGTTTTTAAATACTTGCTTTTCTGCAATAGGTGGAACTGCTTTATATTTACTTGTTGCTTCTTTAGCTGCTTATGCATTCACTTTTGTTGATTTTAAATATCGTAATTTTATTTTTGCTTTCTTAGTTGCTTCAATGGTTATTCCAGGAACTGCAACTGCTGTTGGTAATCAATCATTTGTTTATTCTATTGGTTTAAATAATTCGATGCTTGCCTTAATTATTCCTGGCTTAGGTGGAGTATATGGAATGTATTTAATTAAAACATTCTTCTCATCGATTCCAAAGGATTTAGTTGAATCAGCAAAAATGGATGGATACAATAATTTCCAAATTTTCTTTAAAATAGTTCTTCCACTTGGAAAAACAGTTATTTTTGTTCAAGGATTATTTGGATTTATGGGAGGATGGAACGATTTAGTTTGGCCTCAAATGTTATTTGGCTCAAAAGATCCAAAATTATGGACTTTACAAGTTGGTATGGCTTATGTCATAAATAATTCTAAAACGAGTAATTTAGTTGGTTTAGCTTTAGCAAGTGGAGTTCTATGTGTATTACCAGTCTTAATAGTTTATTTAATTGCTCAAAATATGATTATTGAAGGTATGGCTGGTGCGGGAATTAAGAGATAGGAGTTATTAATATGATAGAAAATAATTTAGTCGATGGCTCTCAAGTTGTAACAAAACAAGAAGCAAAAAAAATATTAAAAGAAAGTAATAACAAAGTAAAAAATGGAAGCGTTGATGCATTTGTTAGTTTAAAAGATATTAATAAAATATATCCAAATGGTGTACAAGCTGTTTATGATTTTAATATTGATATTAATGAACATGATTTTATTGTTTTAGTTGGTCCTTCTGGATGTGGTAAATCTACTACTTTAAGAATGGTTGCTGGACTTGAAGATATTACAAGTGGATATTTATATATTAATAAAGTTTTATCAAACTATCTTCCAAGTAAAGATAGAGATATTTCGATGGTTTTCCAAAGCTATGCTTTATATCCTCAAATGACTGTATATGATAATATTGCTTTCCCATTAAAGGTGAGAAAATATCATAAAGTAAAAAAAGATTTAGTGATTGAATCTTGTGATCAAGTTCTTAAATTGTTAGAAAATAAACAAGAGTTAGTTGAAACAATTGTTGAATCACATGATAAAAATTATCGTTTTTCTACTTCTATTGATTATTTAGCAACTAAATTAAATGTAAATAATTTCGCTGCTAGATTAATTCTTAAACATAAATTTTCTACTATTGATGAATTAAATAATATAGAAAATAAAATTAAAGAAGAAATTAGTTCAATTAAAGAAGTTGAATTAGTGAAATTGAAAGCTAAAGGCTTTACTATTAATGAAAATTATGAAGTCTTATTAAATGGTGTTGTTCAATATTGTGATGAAAAACTTACTAATCAAGAAATTAGAGAAAAAGTATTTGAAGCTGCTAGAATTCTTGATTTAGGACCATATCTAGATAGAAGACCTAAAGAATTATCTGGTGGACAAATGCAAAGAGTTGCTTTAGGAAGAGCAATTGTAAGAAATGCAAAATTATTCTTAATGGACGAACCTTTATCAAACTTAGATGCAAAATTAAGAGTACAAATGAGAAGTGAAATTGTTCGTATCCATGAACAAATTGGGGCAACAACAATTTATGTTACTCATGATCAAACTGAAGCGATGACTATGGCAACTAAAATTGCTGTTATGTCAAAAGGTTGGGTTCAACAAATTGGTAAACCAGAAGAAATTTATCACAATCCAAAAAATATTTTCGTAGCAACATTTATTGGTGCTCCTGCAATGAACATCTTAAATGGTAATTATGAAAATGGAATTATTACTTTAAATAATGGATTTGAATTGAAGTTAAATCCTGCTTTCAAACAAATACACGATAATTTCTATGAAAAAAGAATTGCTGAATGTGAAAGAATGTTAGAGCAAGATGATTTTAAGAAAATGCATGCTTTAAAAATTTATGAAGAAATGATTAAATTATCATTTGATAATCAAAAAAAGATTGTTTTAGAAAAAATTAAAGAATTAAAAGATATTGCATCTACTATTACTGATTTAGGTAAAGCAATTATGGATAATCTTGATAAGGTTAACGAAACAACTTCACATTCTGAATATAATAAAGCAATGCACGAAGTAAAACGCTTATTATTACAAATTAATAATATTTCTTCTTCAGATTTAGGTAAACTTCATAATGCTCAAGTCTTTAGTAATAAGAAGACGAAGAAAAATGATGATATCTTCTATCAAAAGAAGAAAAAGAGTGCTAAAAAGAAAAAGAATTCAATCTCATTTAGAGTTAATAACTTAACTTTCTCAAATAATTTATATGATGTTTGTGTTAATTTATTAAATCAATATAAGAAAGCTCTTGAAGGTAAACATGAAATAAAGATTGGTATTAGACCTGAAAATATTCATTTAGATAATGAGTTCATTGGTAAAACAAAATCTAATACATTTGTTGTAAATGCTGATGTTGTTGAATTAATGGGTAGTGAATTACTTATTCATTCAAATTGGAATAATGCTGAATTTATTTCTAAAATTTCTACAGGAACTTTAGTAAAACCACATACTGATGTTTCTTTAGTACTTGACATTGCAAAATTACATTTATTTGATGTCAATTGTGGTGATACTATTCAATAAAAAATATGCAAAATAAGATGTTTTATAAAAATATATTTAATGATGAAAAGGTAAATGGATCAGTGTGCTTAGGGTCACCTGATCCTTTCATCATTAAGTCAAATGGTTATTATTATTTAACTTTTACATATTGTAAACAAATAAAAATATTAAAATCATTCGATTTAATTCATTTTGAAAATGTAAATAGTACTGGATTTGTAAGTGATGATGAATTAGTAAGTCATGCATTCGCTCCAGAAATTATTTATCATAATGGTTATTATTATTTGGTGGGTTCACCTTTAGGTAATGGTCATTATATTTTAAAATCAAAAAGTTTAGAAGGTCCTTTTGAAAGGGTTAGTGATAATTTTCAAGAATTAATTGATGGAAGTTTTTTCATTGATTCAAATGAAAAAAAATATTTCTTAAGAGCAAGTGAATCAGGAATTGTAATAAAGAAATTTGCAAAAGAATTTTCTGAAAAAAATGATTTTGATTTATTTGATGATTATTTTTATTTTAAAAATTCAATTATTGGTGGTTGGACAGAAGGACCATATCTAATTAAAAGATATGGAGTTTATTATTTAACTTATACAGGAACTCACTTTTTAAGTGATTGTTATCGAGTTGATTATTGTAGTGGAAAAGAATTAACTGCTGATGGACTCACTTTTATGGATACTTTATTATTATCTACTGATGAAGATTTTTATTCCTTAGGACATTCAATGAATTTTGTTGGTCCTAATTTAGATAGTTATTATATTGCTTATCATAATCGTATTGATGATAATAGATTCTTAAATATTTCACATTTGTTATTTTCTAAAAATGGGCAAATGGTTGTTAATGGTCTTAAATATGAAAATATGTTTGAAAGACCTACTTTTGAAAAATTTATTGATAAAGAAAATTATTTAAGTGAAGAAGAAATCACTTCT
>FR889460.1:21143-39791 GCA_000432895.1 Firmicutes bacterium CAG:449
AAGTACAATAGAATTTAATTTTATTGGTGAAGATGCAAAAATGATTTTTTCTTATTTAAATGAAAAAAATTATTCAACAATTTATCTTCAACCAAATAGTATTATTATTGATCAAATTCAAAATGGAAAAATTAAAAATATTTTATCAATGAATTTTAAAAATCAATTTGATGTAAATGTTTTACATACTTTTAGAATTCAATTCAATGATAGTTATGTAAGTTTATATTTAGATAATGTTGAATATTTCTATCATCAAAAATTACTTATTAATAAAGGAAAATTTGGTTTTATTAATAATAAATTAAATAATGCATATTTAGCTTATTCTAAACATTCAGAAGGAAGTAGTGATATTTCCGCTTTAAAATTAAATAATTTCTTTGTTAATAATACTGATGATGATTTAAAAACGAATATTTATATTGATAAAGATGGTGAGTATCTATTTTCATTAAAATATAATGTTAAAGAAAATAGTAAAGTTTATATTGATAATAAACAAGTTAATTTAAAAGATAATATGTTTTTTATTAATTTAGAAAAAGGAATTCATTTAATTAAATTTGAAAATGTTTCTTTAAATGCATTAGTAAAAAAACAATATTTAGAGAATAAAGCTTGTGATTTATCTCACTATGAATTTATTAAAGAAGCTAAAAAATATGGTAGATATTTAACTTTAAATACTGGTTTATATTTTGAGAATGATCGTAATTGTTTATTAACCCCATTCAATAGTTTCAATTATTCATTATCTAGTGATTTAAAATTGGTTGGTAATCCTCAAGATGAAGATCGTTTTATTGGTTTAGTTTTTAATGTAGAAAATTATGCAAAAGATAATCCTTTTGAAGGAGCGTATTCTTTACAAGGTTATATATTTGCTTTAAATAGTAAATATGTTTATATTATTGACGCTAATTTCTATTATTCAAAAGTACTTAAAAAATTTAAATTAAAAAAGATAGAAAACAATTTGAAAATTGAAAAAATTAATCGCCAAATTAATTTCTATTTAAATAATGAACTTGTTTATTCAATTAACAAAAAAGATGAAAACTTAATAGGTAAGTGTGGTATTTATATGAATCACGCTTCAGGAATTTTCTCTAATATTAATTTAAAACAGATTGAAAGGAATTAATTATGAAAAAATTACTTAAATTATTAGCTTTTAGTGGAACATTAATTACTTGTATTGTTGGATGTGGAAATACTAATACTACTTCTAATTCTCCTTCAAATAATACTTCTTATGAAACTGAACAAGCAACATATACAAATCCAATCAATGTTACTTATAGTAATGGTTCTCCTTATACAGGAGAAATTGCAGATCCTAGTGTAATACGTGGTGATGATGGATTTAACTATTTAGTTTGTACTAATGGAAAAATGTTTAAAAGCGAAGATGGCTGTAATTGGGAGTTATTAACTGAAAAAGTCATTTCTTTACCATCTTGGGGAAAAGAAGTAAGTCCTAATAATTCTGATTATGGCTTATGGGCTCCAGATATTACTAAAGTTGGTGATAAGTGGATTTATTATTATTCTTTAAGTGGATGGGGTTCACCACGTGGGGTAGGATGTGCAATTGCTGATAATATTGCAGGACCATATGAAGATTTAGGAAAAATTTGTTCTGGAGAAGAAATTGGTATTCAAAATTGTATTGACCCTCAAGTCTTTGTTGATGATGATGGAAGTGTCTATATGGTAGCTGGGTCTTTCCAAGGATTATACATTTTCCAATTAGATGAAACAGGCACTAAATTATTAGGTGGAGCAGAAACTCAAAAAGAAGAAAAAGTCTTAATTGCTGGAAAAGTAGGTGGTTGGGATGGCGCTACTTATGAAGGAAGTTATATCATTAAAAAAGATGATTCTTATTATTATTTTGGAAGCGCTGGAACATGTTGTGCTGGTAAAGATTCAACATATCGTGTAGTTGTTGGTAAAGCTGATAATATTCTTGGCCCTTATAGAGGTAAAAATAAATTACCTTTAACAATGTCAGGTAATAGTTCAACTTATGGAGAAATTGTTGTTAATTGCATTGGCTCAACTTTAGATGATGTAGCGGGTGTAGGACACAATTCTATTTTAGTTGATGATTTAGGTAATTATTTTATTTATTATCATGGTTATTCTAGATTAGATAATTTTAGAACAAGACACTTATTTATGGATAAATTACTTTTTGATGAACAAGGATATCCATATGTTGAAAATTATCGTCCTTCATTTGATGAAGAAAAAGAAGGACCTTCATTTATTATTTAAGGATATTTATGGAACATAAGGTTATTCAAAATATTTATTCAAATCCGGTTAATGTTACTTATCAAGATGGAACAGCTTATTTAGGACAAATTGCTGATCCTACTGTTATTAAAGGTGATGATGGATTCATTTATATTTTCTCAACTCATGGAAAGATGTTTAAAAGTGAAGATGGATGTAATTTTAAACTGGTCACAGAACGAATATTCCCTTTACCTACTTGGGGAAAAGAAGTAGGAAAAAAGAATTCAGATTATGAATTATGGGCTCCAGATATTAAAAAAATTAATGATAAATGGGTTATGTATTATTCTTTAAGTGGATGGGGTTCACCACGCGGGATAGGGGTCGCTATCGCAGATAAGATAGATGGTCCTTATCAAGATTTAGGTAAATTATGTTCATGTGAAGAAATTGGAGTTAATAATTGCATAGATCCTCAAGTTTTTATTGAAAATAACAAAATATATTTAGTAGTTGGCTCTTTTCAAGGAATATTTATTTTTCGTTTAGATCAAACAGGAACTAAATTATTAAGTGAAAAAGAAAATCAAAATAAAATTTTAATTGCTGGTAGAGTTTCTTTTTGGGATGGAGCAACTTATGAAGGCAGTTATATCATAAAAAAAGATGGATATTATTACTATTTTGGAAGTGTAGGAACTTGCTTAGAAGGCAAAAATTCAACTTATCATGTAGTAGTTGGAAAATCAGATAATTTATTTGGTCCATATGTTGGAAAAGATAATATACCTTTAACTGAATCAGGAAATGGTTTGACATATGGTGAAGTAGTTGTTAAAGTCCCTTTTGAAAAGAAAGATGAACTTGCTGGTGTTGGACATAATTCAATATTAATTGATGATGAAGACAATTATTTTATTTATTATCATGGTTTTTCAAAATTGGATAATTTTAAAACAAGACACTTATTTATGGATAAATTACTTTTTGATGAGCAAGGCTATCCATATGTAAAAAATTTTTGTCCTTCCTTTGAAGAAAAAAATGAGGGACCAGTATTTAAAAGAAAGGAAGATAAATATGAATAAAAAATTAATACTTTTCCAATTAATCTTAGTTTCTTCTCTTGTTTCATGTGGAACAGTTGTTAGTTCAAGTGGTCCACTTCAACAAGGTGGAATTACCGATCAAGAAAAAAATCCAACAAATAATGGTGAACTTGAATGGACAGATATGGCTAATGGAGACTTTAATGAAGATAGATATTATCGTAACGATTTGAAAAAACTCCCTTTACCTGATCCATATGTTTTGACTGTTGAAGAAAATGGGGAAGAAGTTTACTATATTTATGGAACTACCGATCGTACTGGATCAAAAACATTAGATTGCTATAGAACTACAAATTTTAATAGTTTTGATTTATATATGAACATTGATAAGCAAAATGAAAATTCTTGGAGTAAATGTGCCGCGCGTTCAAGATTTGCTCCAGAAGTCTATAAATTTGATGATACTTATTATTTATATTATTCAGATGTTCATAAAAATAATGCGAGAAGATATATTTCAGTTATGACAAGTTCTTCACCTACTGGACCATTTGTTGAATATAATAATGGGCAAGATGCAGTCTTTAAATTTAATGACGATTTAGGCTTAGATGTTCTTGATCAACACGTTTTTAAAGATGATGATGGTCAATTATATATGTATTATTCAGTATATGATACTGAAGTTATGCAATATATATGTGGTGTTAAATTAAAAAATCCTTTTGAAACAGAAGGTGAACACAAAGTTTTAATTCGCCCAGGTCAACTTAAACCAACTGATTCTATTGGACTTGAAGTTAATAAAGTTTTATCTTGGGAATGTTATACTTCTTTTGAAGTTGCTGAAGGACCATTTATGATTAAATCACCAGAAAATGGTTTATATTATTTAACATATTCAGTTAACCATTATCCAAATAAGTATTATTCAGTTTGTTATGCTTATTCTTCTTCACCTCTTGGTGATTACACTAAACCTTATGAAAAAAATCAAGTATGGACAAATTTATTATTTGGCTTTGCTGGTCCAGGACAAGGAACTGTCTATGACCAATGGGATGGATTTATGTCTGGAACTGCTCACCATTGTTTCTTTAAAATAGGAAACCAATATATGATTGGTTATCATGCACATGGTAATAGAAAAGGTGGACAAGGTGCATCAAGATTCTTTGGTATGGATTATCTTTTCTTTGATAATGATGGAGTACCATTTACAAAAGGCCCATCATATTCAATTCAACCATTACCTGAAAAAATAAGCGGATATCGTAATCTTGTTGAAGATAGTACAATTTACTATGAAAATATAAAAAACCCAGATTATTTATTTGATAATTTTGTAGTTGAACATTATAACCTTGCTCAAGAAAATGATCGTGAAGCTACTTTATTAACAGGTAAATCTTATCTTAAATTTAAATTTGATAAAAAATACACAATCAGTGGAATCTTTATTTATAATAGTGCTTTCTATGATAAAACTTTAACAAGTGATATTCCATTTATTAGTTTACAAAATGGTTATACAATGGAAAATTGCTCACTTAATTATAATTATATTAATGATAATACAGAATTTGTTTTTCCTGCTTCTGGATATCATTTTGATATTAATGATGAACAAACAGATTGTATTGTAATTGGTTTTGATTGTGATAAAGAATATAACTTAAATGAAATAGTCATTTTAGGGTGTGAAGCATGAGAAAAAAGAGTTTATTATTATTTACTTCAATTTTATTATTAGTCTCATGTTCAGGTGGAAATACTTCACATAATACAACACCTATTGATGATTCAAAATTAACTGATTTTTCAGATTATGATGATTTAGAAACTTATGAAAATAAACTAAAAATGAAAGAATCTGTTAATGGTTCAACTGAATCTCCAGATCCATTTATTTATCGCTTTAATGGTATGTATTATTTATATGCGACAACAAATGGTGGCTATGTTAAAGCATATAAATCTAGTAATTTAATTGAATGGGAACCAGTTGATAATGGAGTGTTAAATCGAGGAATTTGTTATGATTATTCTAAAGATGAAAATGCTCCACAAGAAAAAACACCTTATGCTCCAGAAGTAATTTATTATAATGGTAAATTTTATATGACTGCTTCTCCTTTAGGAAAAGGTCATTATATTTTTGAAAGTGATTCTCCAGAAGGACCATTTAAAACAATTACTGGTAATGTTGGAAGAAGTATTGATGGAAGTTTCTTTATTGATAAAAATGAAAATGTTTATTTTTATGGCGCAAATGGAGGAGGAATTGTTGTCTATGAATTAGATAATGATTTCAAAACTTTTAAAGATTCTAAAGGAGATTTAACATCTTGTCGAGTTGGTAATTGGAATGAAGGACCATATTTATTAAATAGAAATGGTGATTATTATTTAACTTATTGTGGCACTCATTATTTATCAACAAATTATCGTGTTGACTATGCTTTTGCAAGTGGAGAAGATTCTTTAATGCGTGATAGTAGTTATACTCGTGAGGATACTGTTCTTTTATCTACGAAAGAAAATTTTAATGGACTTGGACATTCTTGTACAGTCTTAGGCCCTGATATGGATAGTTATTATATTGTCTATCATAATTTAGAAGGAATTAGAAATCTTAATTTATCAAGATTGTCTTTTAATGGTTCAACTATGGTTGCAAACCAAGTAAGAGAAGGAGAAATTACAGGAATTTATGCAAGTAATTATTCTTCTAATGGTTTAGATAATTTTGAGGAAGTTGGTGAGTTCTATTTATCTGGTGATGAAACTAGTGAAACCTTTACTTGTGAATTTAATACAATTGGTGAAGGTAAGATGGTTTTCTCTTATGTTGATGAAAATAATTACTCTTATATTGATTTTATAAATAACACTATTGATATAGTTAGTTTAAATAATGGTAAAAAGAATTTTATTAATTCTATTGAATTAGTTAAAGAATATGATACTAGTGTTTATCATTCATTTAGATTGCAATATAATGATGGACTTATGAATTTCTATTTTGATAATATAGAAAAATTGGCCTTAGAAAGTGCTTCATTCCCTAAAGGTAAAATTGGTTATATGAAAAATTCAACATTTTCTGAATATGGCTATACTGCTTTTAGTAATGTTGCTTTAGGAACGAGTGATAAAAAGGCTTATGATGAAAATATTTCTTTAGCTAATGGATATGTTGATGAATTGTCTATTTTAAATAATGGAAGTGAACTTCAATATATTGATTCAAGTAATGATTTTACTAGAAATGGTTCAAATAATTTAGTTTTAAAAAATAAAAATGATCGTGCTACTTATCGTTTCCAAGTAACAGAAGATAATAATTACGCGATTAATTTAAGGGTTAATAGTGCTTCAATTAATAAAAAAATTGGAGTGAGAATTGATGATGGAGAAATTAACGAAGTTATTCTTCCAAGTCAAAAAGGACAAATTGCTAAAGGTGATTTGTTAGTTAATGTTTTAAATTGCTCATTAACTCAAGGACCGCATCATGTTTCTATTTATAATTTAGATGATGAAATTGCTTTTAGTGAAATTAGATATGAAATGGTCGATGAAGGAAAAACCAATGAACATTCATTAACAAAAAATAATTTTGAAGATGATGCTTTTTATATTAGAAATGAAATGAATCTTGATCAAAATGGAGTTAATTCTAATAATCAAGAAACATGTGGTATTATTACTAAAGATAATTATTTCAATGCTGAATTAAGTGTTGATATGAATATTCAAAGTATCGAAAGTGGTGGATATGTTTCTTTATTAATGAATATTAGTGATTATTCGGTTAATTATTATGGTGATGCTGATGGATTAAGCAGCCTTAATACTTATCGTGGATATCGTTTTGAAATTGATAAAACAAGATTAAAAGTTCAATATGTTGATTATAATTTTACTAAATTATTACGTGTTGAAAAAATTAATTATAATTTTGGTGAAGATATAAATGTTACTTTGAAACAAGAGAATAATACGATTACTTGTTATTTAGATGATAATCAAGTATTATCATTTGTGTGTAATGTTGGAAATATGTCAGGTGGAGTCGGTTTTATGGCTTCTAATGCAAAGGCGACATTTTATCAAATGAGGATTTCATAATGAAAAAAATATTTTTTGATAATTTTAAAAAGAATACATCAGGAGTTTGGTATTTTATACCAGACTCCTTTAATGATTATAAAAAGAAAAAACCATGTCATGGATTTGGACAAATTAAATATGATGAAGGATCTATTTATACTGGGGAAATCTATTTTGATGGTAAAAATTACAATAAATTAGGATATGGACAGCAAGATTTTACCTATTCTTCTATTGGTGAAATTAATCGCTTTACTCATCAAAAATTATATAAATATGTTGGTAAATTCAATTATCGTAAAACTGATTGGATTTATGGTAATGGAGTTATGTATTTTCATGATGAAAATAATAAACCATCTTGCTTCCAAACAGGTTTTTTTGCAGGATTAGAAAAAATTAAAGATTTTCAAGGAGAATTTGATTATAATCAATTACTAGAAGGTTATAGTAAAGAAAAACAAGCTGATTTTGATTGTCGACAACTTTTATTCAATGATGAAAAAAATGATTTAAAGAATATTAAAGAATTAGATAATTTATTTATTGGTGATTCTTATATGGAATTTTGGCACTATGATATATACGCTGAAAAAACCTTCTATGAAGCATTTGAAAATTCTTTAAATGTTGGTCTTGGGGCTACTCGTTTTATTGATTGGTTTAAATATATTAAACAATTAGTAGACTTACCAAAGCCTAAGAATATTATTATTAATTTAGGATTTAATGATATTCATTCTAATTTTAAAGCAAGAGGAGTTTATTATTATCAATTAAAATG
Organism: Firmicutes bacterium CAG:449; assembly: GCA_000432895.1. GTDB lineage: Bacteria > Bacillota_I > Bacilli_A > RFN20 > CAG-449 > CAG-449. The sequence continues at coordinate 29,346 of FR889460.1, forward strand.
CTTAAGAATGCTTAGAGAGATTTTCCCTGATGCAAATTATTATTTTATTAATTTAGTGCACGCTCCATTATTTGATAATTATCTTCTTGAAGAAGAAAAATTTAATAAATTATTAATAAATGGTCAAACAAAGCACAATTATAAAGTTATTGATAATTATAATAACATTAAAAAGGAAAAAACAAATTGCTTCTATCAAGATTTAGTTCATTTAAATCATTATGGATATAACTTATTTGAAAAATTAATTAAAGAGGAGTTAAAATGATTACTTACTTACCAAAGCAAAAATTATTCCATTTAACAAACAAAAGTATTTCTTATTACATTTATTTAAATGAAGAAGGATATTTAGAAACCATTTATTTTGGAAAATATTTACCTAGTATTGAAAATGTGGATTGGATTAGAAAACCTTACAGCGATAATAATGCAACTCAATATTTTTCTGTTAAAGATCAAAAAGAATATACTTTTAAAGATAATTTTAGATCAAATAGAGCAAGACTTGAAATTTCTTCACATGGAAAAAATGATAAAAGAGGCGCGCCAATTGTTATTAGAAAAGAAAATGGTTCTTATCTAACAAATTTTCTTTTTGATAGTTATAAAATTATTGAAGGGATTCCTACTTTAGAAAATCTTCCTCATGCTAAAAATGATCATGTTTCCACGCTTGAAATTACTTTAAAAGAAGAATTACAAGATATATATGTAAAATATTACTTATCTTTATATGATGATATAGATATTTTAGTGAAAAATTTTGTTATTGAAAATAAAACAGGACATGATATAAAAATTGATAGAGCTTTATCTTTACAACAAGATTTTATGCATGCAAATTATCGTTTTGTTCATTTTAAAGGTTGTTGGTCAAAAGAAAGAGATTATGAAATTAATGATGTCCATGATGGTATTCAAGAAGTTACATCTAACTATGGCAGAAGCTCTCATGAAGAAAATCCATTTGTTTATTTGCTTGATAAAAATGCCACAAATACAACTGGTGAAGTAATTGGTTTTAACTTAATCTATAGTGGTAATTTTAAATTTAGAATGTTTGTTGATTATCAAAAATATCTTCATGTAACTTATGGTATTAATGATGAAGATTTTGAATGGACTTTAAAAAATAATGAACAATTTATTACCCCTCAAGCGGTAATTTCTTATTCATATTTAGGTGTTGATAAGATGTCACAAAATTTTCATTATTTTGTGAAAAATCATTTAATAACATATAAAAAAGATAAAGAATATAAAGAAGTTTTATTTAATTCTTGGGAAGGATGTTATTTTACTTTCAATACTGAATCAATTATTTCTTATATAGATGATTCAATTAAGATTGGTTCAGAATTGTTTGTTCTTGATGATGGTTGGTTTGGTGTTAGAGATAATGATTATACTGGTTTAGGTGATTGGTATGTCAATAAAGATAAAGTCGATTTACATAAAGTTATTAAACATTGTCATGATAAAAAATTAAAATTTGGTATTTGGTTTGAACCAGAAATGGTTACTCCATATAGTGAATTATATAAAAATCATCCTGATTATATTCTAGGTGAAAAAGAAGAAAATATTTTAACTATTCAGCGTCATCAATTCCATTTAGATTTTTCTAATCCAGAAGTCGTGGATAATATTTATGAACAAATGGTCAAATTTTTAGATGAATATCAAGTTGATTATATTAAGTGGGATTATAATAGAACTGTTAGTGAACATTTTTCTAGATATTATGGAGCTAATCAACAAGGTGAAATTTATCATAGATTAGTGCTTGGATATTATTCTTTACTTTCTCGTTTAATTAATAGATATCCTCATATCATGTTTGAAGGATGTGCATCTGGAGGAGGAAGATTTGATCTTGGAACTTTATTCTATTGCCCTCAAATTTGGTGTAGTGATGAATCTGATCCAATTCAAAGAATTTTCATTCAATACAATACTTCTTTAGGTTATCCATTATCAACAATTGGTTCACATGTCAACGCGAATAGAATTACTTCATATAAAACAAAAGCTTTAATTGCTTTATTTGGTACTTATGGTTATGAAATGAATCCAAATAAATTAACTAAAGAAGAAATGGATGAATTATCTTTAGTCGCTGATATTTATAAAAAATATCATCGAGAAGTTATTGAAGAAGGAACTTTATATCATTTATTTTCACCAACAGAAACTAATTACATGTCTATGCAAGCTGTTAGTTTAGATAAATCTAAATCTTTAATTATTTTTATGAATAAATTAAAAGAAACTGATCAATCTCGTTTTGTAAAATTACATGGCTTAGATGAAAATAAAATGTATAAAAACTCATTTAATAATGAAATTTATTCAGGTTTATATTATATGCAAGTGGGAATCAATTTCTCCTTTGATTGGTTTGATGAATTTACTTGTAAGTTAATTATTTTAGAAGAAATTAAATAACATTATTTTTATTGTAAAATAATTTATAAATATCTTAAATACTCCTAATTTTAGGGGTATTTTTATTTTTTGACATTTATTAATGTTTTTATAATATATTGAAATGAAAGCCCTTTTATCGCTATAATATTTGTATAACAAATATGCAGGAGGCAAAAATGAAAAAATTATTTCCTTTATCAATTCTTTCAACAATTACTTTAATGGCTGGNNACAATTACTTTAATGGCTGTTTCATGTGGAGGAAATTCTTCTTCTATTGATAATAATTCTTCTTTACCAGCTTGTAATGAAGATAATAAAGTTCATATTGTTATCTTAACTGGTCAAAGTGGAGCTAGAGGAAAAGCTAAAAATACTGATTTAACTGAAGATCAAAAAGATCCTAATTATGATGTTGATATTATGGCTGATGGATTAACCATGCCTCAACTAGCAAATATTCCTTCTTCAATTAAAGATGGAATTGAATTAACTGAAGTTCAACCTGGCTTTGGTGATTCCACTGGTGAATTTGGCCCAGAACTTGGTATGGGCGAAAACCTTGCATCATTATTTCCAAAAGGAAATGAAGATAGAAAATCAGTTATTGTAAAATATACTGCATGTGGATCAACTTTTACTGACCATTGGTATTCAACATCAATGTTAAATGATAGTACGATTTCTTCAAAATTAAATAAAGAACAAATTAGAACTATTAAAGATCAACAAACAGGACCTTTAACAAATAATTTATATCAATTAATTGATGAAACAATTGATCAATTATCATCTGAAGGATATGAAAGTGTTATCGATGGAGCGGTTTTTGTTCATGGTGAACAAGATGCAAAATTTGATGATAATATGGATATTTATGAAAAAGCTTTAGAATACTTTGCTAAAGATTTAAGAAGTTATGTTGGTAATGATAATATGCCTTTTGTTATTACTGAAGCTTTAACAAATAGTGCTAAATATTCTAATAAATTACGTGAAATTCAAAAAAATGTTGCTTCTAAAAATGAAAATAATTTATTTGTAGAAACAAGTGATTTATACACTAATACATTTGAACCATGGCATTTTGGTGCTGAATCTAACTTTATTTTAGGTAATAGAGCAATTGCTGAACTTGCAACATATAATGACACACGTACTATTAGTGAAGTCTTAACTCAATCAATTACAGTACCTTTAAATGTAGATGTAAATTTACCAACTTATATTTCTGCAAAATATAGTAATGACTATGAAGGTTTAAGTAAGATTAAATATACTTCATCTTATGATAAAACAAAACTTGGTGAACAAACTGTTAATTATGTAGTAGATTCTAAATGTGGTAATCCTTATCAAGGAAGCATGACTATTAATGTTAGCAATGATCCATATGTTGATGGCATTACTAATGAATATAGTTCTTATAAAACTAATAAATTAGGTGATAAAGGTAATATCTTTGTTCGTAAAGGTGAAAAAGGATTGTTTGTTTCTGGTGATATTGATGATAAAGATATTTGGACAGATGGTGAAGCTTGGAATATTAAAGATATGGGGCAATCCACAAAAAATGATGACTTTAGAATTTATTTAACAACATCTGATGTAGCAAGTAGATATACAATTTGCTTAAGTGCTGCTAATTTACTTAGAGTTTATAATAAAGGAGTAAGTTTAACTGATGCAACTCCAGCTAAAAATCTTTATCAATTAAAGAAAATTACTGATTTTAAATATCATGTAACCACTAAAGGATTAGCTAATGTTCCAGAAGGAAATAAATCAAATGGATTAAGTTTTGAATTATATTTAAGTTATAGTGATTTAGGAATCACTAATCCAGATGATATTAAGTTATGTTTTGCATATAATGATATTTCTAACCCAGAAAATATTGCTCAAGATGATGAAACTAAAACTCGTCCAGCAAACAATGTATATTTAATGAAAGGAAATACAGATAGTTACGAATTAGATATTAACAATTATTTTGCTATCTCAGAATTAATTTAATTTATGAAAAGTGTTATTGGCGCGGATCCATACGTTTTATTTGATAAAAAAAGTGGATATTATTATTGCTATGCAACTAGCAATACTAAGCATAATAAAACATTCTATATTTATAAATCAAAAGATTTAATAAATTGGGAATTTGTTGATTATGCTCTAGATACATTAAAAAATAATTGGGGAAAAGATTGGTATTGGGCACCTGAATGCTATTATAATCCTCATAATAATCATTATTATTTATTCTATAGTGCTCGTTTAAAAGATGAATTAACTAAAGAATATTTCTATGAAGATAATTATGAAGAAAATTGTAAAATTGGTGTAGCGGTTTCTACTTCTCCAGAAGGACCATTTATTAATATCACTGATCGACCAATTGATTATTATCCTTATGATCCAAATTATTTAGATGTTGATAAAGTCTATAAAAATACTTTTTCAAAAGATATTGATTTATCTAAAAGATTATCTGCACCTAAAGGTGTTTATCTTTCTTCTATTGATGTTAATTTATTTTTTGATGAAGATAGAATTTATATGTTTTATTCTCGTTGTTGTTATCGTAATTGTATTTTTGATGAAGAATATCAAAAATTTATTGAAGAAAGTAACATTGTAGCAGTTGAATTAGATACTTCTTGGTGGTTTGATAAAGAAGCTAAAACAATGCCAACAATTAAAAAAGAATATCTTTCTTATAATAATAATCAAAGACAAGATAAATTTACTAATATAATTACTTATCATAATGAAAAACAAGCCTGGGAAAATGGTCATATTAATGATTATGATAATAATTTTGGAAGTAAAAGAAATCGTCGTTGGTCTGAAGGTAGTACTACCTTTACAAAAATGTTAAATGGAGAAAAAGTATATTGCATAACTTATTCATGTAATAATTATCAAAATGCTTTATATGGAGTGGGAATTGCTTTTTCTAAAAATGCTTTAGGACCATATAAGAAATATGAAAAAAATCCAATTATTCATCAAATAAAAGAAGAATCATTATATTCAACAGGGCATGGTACCATTATTGAAAAAAATGGAGAAATGTATTATTTCTTACATGGAAGAGATAATGTTGAACATGATAGAACTTTATATTTAGCTAAAATAAATATTAATTCCACTACTGATGTTAGTGTTGATAAAGTTGAAATGTGTAAATTAATCGAGGAATAAAAATGAAAAAAAATTTAAAAAATGTTTTATTAGTATCTTTACTTTTTACAGGTGTTATTGCTTGTAATGAAGTAGCAACAAGTGAAACTTCAACAAGTAGTGAAACTTCAACAAGTGAAACGACCACTAGTGAAGTTGCAAATGAATTAACTATTGAAGATTTATTTGTCTATAAAAATTACAAAATGAGACCATATATTACTTTCACAAAAGAAAAAGAAGACATTACTTATTCTTTTGAAGGCGATGCAATTAGTATTGATGATGATGGTGTTATTACTTGTAATAAAGAAGATAAAATAGTAGAAGTTAGTGCAACTACTGAACATTTAAGTACTACTTTTAAAGTTTATACAAGAGGAAATTTTACTGATTATCAAGCTAAAGTACAAAATAGAAAAGTTGATTTTGTAACTCGTGGAGAACAATATGGTGAAACTTTATTTATTGGTGATTCATTCTTTGATGTAGCAGAATTCTGGAATAATTTCTATGATTTATATGCTGGTAAAAATGTTAGATCAGCTGGTATTTCTGCTTCCACTACTACTGATTGGGAAATCTTTGCTGAAGATTTAATCTATCCATCTGAACCTAAAAATATTGTTATCCATTGTGGAACTAATAATATTTTTGATGATGGTAAAAATGCTAATTCAACTTTTTATGATGTTAAAAGATTAATTGAAAAAATTCATTATGTACTTGAAGATACTAAAATTTATTATTTTGGTATTGAACCTCGTACCTATGGAGCAAAAGGTAATAGTGTTTCTAACACAGTAGTGATGTTAAACCAAGCAAATAAATTAATTAAAGAGTTCTGTGATAACAATGCTTATTTAACTTATTTAGATTCTCCTGCTCTTTGCTATAATGAAGATGGTTCGGTTAAAACTGAATTCTTTAGAGATGGAACTCACCCAGTTTTAGATAATTATGCTTATTATGTTGATTTATTAGATGAAGCTGGTATTGTTTTAGAAGATAAACAAGTAAGTAGTAAAATTGCTGATTTTTCTACTTCAGTAGCTAATTCTATTGGTGATAGCAGTAGAAATATTGCTTATAAAGGTACTAATTTAAATCGTGAATTTTCTTTAGAAGGAACTTTAAAAATTAAACAAACTGGTCATAATCCACATATTCAATTTTCTTTAGATAATACAAGTTTTGCTAATAGATTCTTATTATGGGATAATCTAACTAATGGTAATTTTAAAATTGGTTATGCTATTAATAGTAACCATGATGCTAATGCTGATGCAGGAAGTACTTATGTTAAAAAAGCAGAGGATTTAGTTCTTAATTGGAAAATTTTAGTTACTAGTAAAAATGCTTATTTATATATTAATGGTGATTTAAAAATTATTATGCTTAATATTCCAAATGATGCTACTAAATCATTTTTAATGGGAACTGAGCATGCTGCAGTGGACTTCTATAATATGAAGGCTATTAGTAAAGAATTTGATGCAAATGAATATAATGCATTATTAAATGATACAATAGTAAAAAAATACGAAGCATCACAAGAAACAACTAGACAAGTAATTCGTGATAAAGATTTTTAATTAAATTATTTTAAAATCTATGAAGATCATGTGTAAAAACATGGTCTTTTTTCATGCTTATAAATAGTGTATTTATTCAAATAAAAATATTATGAGTATCATTCGATTGGCTGATGTAACATTAAGTTTAATTCAACAGCATTGGTCACTAATTAATTCATCTACACCTCTTGGACTTATAGTAAATGTTGCATGCGAAGCTTATTTGGCTGCTCAAAGCATAACAGCTGAAACTAATTTAATTAATAATGCAAATATTGCTTGGAAAAAATGTAAATTTGATAGAGTTAATTTATTATTTTGAAAAGAAAAATCTTTTCTTGGGAGGATTTGGAACTTGGCCGAAACATATTAAAGAATTGTTTGATGATTTAAACATTAAATATGATTTTTCTACAGATCCGAATGATTTACCAAAATATACACCTTCAAAATATAAAGGGTGCATCACAACATATTTTAATAAGTATTGGCAACAAGGAGTCTCAACTAAAAAAGATATAAAAAAATTAACTATTCATAAACTTTTTGGCTAACGATTAATAAATATTATTGTATTTATAATGATTCTCAGCAAGGTTTAACTAAAGCAAGTAACGAAGTCATTGAAATAAATGTTAGTAAATTTTCTTTACAATCTAAAATAGAAGATGAAATAACAATAAATCCAGAAAATGATAAGAAGAAATTTATTTCAATATTTGGTTTAAACGATTAAATTTTATTAAAAGGTTGTGAAAAAGTTAAGTATTTCATGACCTTTTTTCTTGTAATAATGATAAAGAATGTTAAAATGAAACTATGAAAAAAACAAAGGTTACCATTTTAATTCTATTTCTTTTTACCCTTACATCATGTTTTAAACCAATTTGGCAAAAAGTAGCGTATTTTTATGCAATTGACGATTATTGGAATGTTAGATATGTTCTGGAAAATAAAAGTTCTAAATTTTATAGTGTAGATGAATATTACTATAATGGTGACACTGATAGCGATAATATTATTATCAATATTGAAATTCCTAAGGAAATAAATGGTGTTTCTGTAGCTTACTTAGCTGGAGGCGCATATGCAATAGAAAAAGAAGTATATAAATTTCATGATAATGGATATCGTCAAGGTTTATTTTGCATGGATTTTGCAATTATTACAAATAATACTATTAATAAAAATAGTTATGTTGAAATAAATATTTATTTATCTGAAAATATAGAAACGATTCGAACGGATGGTGCAATTATTATATATAATAATTCTGAGTATTATGATGAATTTTCTATTTTTTATAATAATTATTCTGTTAATTTTTATATTGATGAAAATAATAGTCTTTATTATTCAAAAGATGGTATTGTATATTGTAAAGAAGATGATAGTATACATAATCCAGCTATGGTTTATTCTTTAAAAATGAAAGGTAATAAATTAAGAGAGCCTTATTCTTGGAGTTCTTTAGAATGGCCATTTGATAATTTTTAGTTTTTTGTAGGAACACAAACAATTCAAAAAAGATGACAGTGTAGGGTTTAGACCATAAAAATTTTATAGAGTCCATGTAAGTAATCGCTTACATGTTTTTCTTTACATTTTTATTACAGTTTTTTTATATTTTTGAGATATTTTTCAATATTTTTTCTTTTTAAAATAAAAGTGTCTTAAGTTAGACGAGGAGAAAAAAATGAAAAATTTATCAAAAAAATTATTATTTGTTACATCGTTATTTGGTCTATTAACTATTACTGGATGTGGAGAAAGTTCAACTACTTCTTCAAATGAATTTGATTCAAGTAAATTAATTACAAGATATACTAGAGATACTGAATCTGGTACTAGAGATGGATTTTTTACTGCAATTGGTTTTAAAGATGCAGTAACAAAAAATGAAGTTATTCCTAATTGTGTAGAAGCTACTGATAATGGAAATATGATTTCTTTAGTAAATAATGATGAATATGGTATTGGTTATATATCTTTAGCATCATTAGAAAGTTCTTCATTAACTGGTCTTTCTTATAATGGCGTGGCTCCATCAGAAGAAAGTGTTGTTGATGGAACATATGGATTATCAAGAAATTTCAATTATATTACTAGACTTGAAAGTGATTGTACACCTACTGAATGGACTTTAATAAGAGGTTTCTTATTATTTATGAATAGTAAAGAAGGTTTAACAATTATTAAATCTAAAGATGGTATTTTAACTAAATCCATTGCAAGTAGTACAAGTTTTAATGATTTACTTAATTTAGAAGAAAATAAAGATGTTAAAGATTTATGTGCTAAAGCATGTGAAGATAATAATAAAACTGAAATTAAATTTGGTGGTNNNNCTGAAATTAAATTTGGTGGTTCTACTTCAGTTGAAAAGATTTCTAAAGCATTAACAGATGCTTTTGCTACATATTGTCCAAGTTTTAAACCAACACATAATCATACAGGTTCAGGAACTGCTTTTAAAGGCACTCAAGGAAGTGAAAAAGATGGAGTTAATAGTATGCATATGGGCTTCTTATCAAGAGAATTATCTTCTTCAGAAACTGCTTTAGAAGGATCACACGGATTAATTTGTAAAGATGGAATTGTAGTAGTAGTTAATGCAAAAAATAATTTAGTTAGTAATTTAACTACTGAACAAGTTAAAACTATTTATTCACAAGATACAACAAAATGGAGTGATATTATTGCTAAATAGGTTTTAGCCTATTTTTTTGCGTGTTATGAAAAATTCAAAAACAAAATTATTAATTGATCAAATCGTAAAAATCATTTTCATGATTATTGGTTTAATTTGCGCTTCTTCAATTGTTTTTATTGTTTTCTTTATTATATTTAAAGGGATTACTCCTTTTATTAAAACTTATAGTGATGGTAGTAAGGCCTCATTAATTAATTTTCTATTTAGTGTTAATTATTCGGATGGAAATTATGGAGTACTAGGTTTAATTATTAATACATTAGTAATAGTTTTAATTGTTGCACTAATTGCTTTACCAATTAGTGTTTTAACGTCTTTATTTATTGTAAGAATTGCTCCTAAAAAGATATCAGTTTTTATGCAAACTATTGTTGAATTATTATCTTCAATTCCTTCTATTATTTTTGGTTTATTTGGTATGGGTGTGATTAATCCTCTGGTTAGAAATTTAGCAAGTGCATTTAATGTTCAAACAGCAGGGGGAGTATCAACTTTATCAGTTATCATTGTTTTATGTATGATGATTATGCCTACCATTAC
>FR889461.1:0-5050 GCA_000432895.1 Firmicutes bacterium CAG:449
CAATGGAGTTTTTGGTTCATCTGCACAATAAGTTGGTAATGCAACACCGGCATCTTTTAACCATAAAAAACTATTTTCATATCTATTAAATTTTAAATTTTCGTTTAGATTTTTCATTATAAATCTTTTATTTTGATTATTAAGTTCACTAGGAATTAAATCAAATATTTCTTTAATGTATAGTTTATTTTCTTGATCATATTTACTGATATCTTGTCTATATAAACTATTAATATTATTTTGTTCTTCTACTACATCTTTTAAATTATTTGTTTCTAAATATTTTTTTACAACAGCTGGCATCCCACCAATGATTAAATACAAATGAAACATATCAATAAGCTTACTATGAATGATGTCATCTACAGGAGTTAAAGTATCAAAATTATTTTTTAATTTTTTTATTACATTGGTATTTAGATTATTAGCAATTAAAAATTCTTCAAAATCTAATGGAAACATCTGAAAAGTGCTCATATATCCAACAGGAATTGATTTTATATCTTTAAGTTCAGTACCAAGTAAAGAACCACTTAAAATGTATCTATAAGAACCTTCACTTACTAAAAATTTAATAGCGGTTATAATATTTGAACATACTTGTACTTCATCTAAAAAAATTACTGTTTTACCTTTTATCATTGGTTTATTAGCAAGTGCGGATAATCTAAATAATAAATCTTCACTATTTAAAGAATTATCAATAGTTTTTTTTGCTAGTTCATTTTCAAATAAATTAAATTCAATAAAATTATCTTCTCCAATTTCTTCTTCTAAAAATTCTCTAATAATAAATGTTTTTCCAACTTGTCTAGCACCTGTAACGAGTAATGCGTTTTTACTGTTATCTTTCCAATCTATTAGTTTTGATTTTGCTTTTCTAAACATAATATTTAGCTCCTTTATAAAATCATATTATTACATCTTGTCCGTTTTTACAACTGATATTTTGTTGATTTGTCCGTTTTTAGAACCAATTATATAATTAGTTTGTCCGTTTTTAGAACTTTTTTGATAAATTTAAAAAATTGAAAAATATTTGCAATAATTAATAGAAGAAGAAAAAATTAATTAAGGTTTTGACTTATTAGCTGACTAAATTATTAAAAACACAAACTTTCTTGAAAGTCTCAAAAAATTAGATGAAAAATGCGTAATATCTAGAAAAATAACAATAATAAACCTGCGTATTATCCGAAAAATTATATAAAGCTATCTTGCGTTTTATCAAAAATAATGATTTAATATTATTAATGAAATGAATATAACAACGTTGAAAGGAACAATTATGTTTGAAAGAAAAGTTTATAAAAAGTTATTGATGTGGAAACAAGATTTTTCTGGAGAAAAAGCATTGCTTATTGAAGGAGCACGTCGAATAGGAAAATCTACTATTGCTGAAGAATTTGGAAAAAATGAGTATAAAAGTTATATTCTCATTGATTTTAATGATGTTAGCGGTGTTGTTAAGGATGCTTTCGAGAAATATCTAAACGATTTAGATACTTTCTTTTTAATTTTATCTACTGAATATAATACGACTCTTTATCCAAAAGAATCGTTGATTATTTTTGATGAAATTCAGCAATATCCTAAAGCAAGGCAATCGTTAAAAAAATTAGTTAAAGATGCTAGATACGATTATATCGAAACAGGTTCTTTAATTTCTATACGCGAAAATGTTAAAAATATTACCATTCCATCAGAAGAAAGACGAATCAGTATGTATCCGATGGATTTTGAAGAATTCTGTTGGGCACTTGGCGAAACAAAAATGACTGAATATATTAGAAAATGCTTTGAAGAAAAGAAACCATTGGAAGATAATTTACATCATAAAGCGATGATGCTTTTTAAACAATATATTCTTGTTGGAGGAATGCCTAAGGCAATTGAAAAATACATCGATAAGAATCGTAGTTTTACTGCCGCTGATATTGAAAAAAGAGATATTTTATCTCTTTATCGTAATGATATCAGTAAGATAGACAGAAATTATCGTTCAAAAGTTTTATCAATATTTGATCAGATACCTGGTTTTTTGTCAAAGCATGAAAAGAGAGTTCGTTTATCATCGATTGAAGAAAAATCTACATTTCCTATGTATGAAGAAACATTCTTTTGGCTCGGTGATTCGATGATAGTGAACGAATGCTTTAATTGTGCAGATCCTAATATCGGATTGTCTATAAATGAAGAAAGAACTACTATCAAATGTTATATGGGGGATACTGGATTACTTGTAAGCCATGCGTTTGATGAAAATGAAATTGCGGAAGAAAATTTATATAAGCAAATATTACATGATAAATTATCTATAAACGAAGGTATGATTTTCGAAAATGTTATTGCACAATGTCTTGTTGCAAATGGCTATAGATTATTCTTTTATACGCATTATAACGATGAAAAAAAACGTAATGACATTGAAATTGATTTCTTAATTTCTAACGGAAGCAAGATAAAACCAAAATTATTTCCAATAGAAGTGAAATCAGGAGCAAAATACACAACGTCATCGCTAGATAATTTCATTCAGAAATATCATTCAAGAATCAATCAAGCGTATATCATTCACACAAAAAATCTTTGTAAAAAAGGAGATGTTCTTTGCATTCCTTCTTATATGGCTATGTGTTTGTAAAATAATATGAACTATATTTTGTTATTATTTTTTTTAGTATAATTTTTAATAGTTACAATAAATATGTGCTTTAGATAATTTGATGATATAAAAGTATAACAATTCACATCAAAATTTTAGAAAGGTGAAAAATTCAATCATGTAAATTTTGTCGTAAAAAATATATAATAAATGCGATAGAATTTTAATGGTTAATTATTTGAAGTGTTCCAGTATGAAAGTATAAATAAGATTATAGTATTACGAAATTAAATGTAGAAGATTTCCATCGTTTTAAACTATTCCCCATTAAGCCAATTTGAGCATCTTTAGATAATAAACTAGCCATAACTTTATCGGCATCTGGAGGGGTGATAATATCAATATCTAAACCAACTTCATTAAAATAACCAGCGTTTTTGGCTATATACATTGGTGCGTAAAATAATGAATGTGTCACTTCTACAATGGTAATTTTGTTATCAACATTATTACAACTTACCAAAGGAATAAGCATTAATGGAATTAATAATAATTTTTTCTTTTTCATAATAACCTCACAGATTATATATATGAAAATATAAATTAGTTGTTATTAATTTGACATTTTTAATTAAAATAACATTTATAATAACGAAAAGAAGAAAAATGATTATCTCAAAATAATCTACTAACATAGAGATTAATAAAATTACACCAAAAGTATTAATTAACAATAAAATAGTTATAAATGTTCGATTAAACCTATAAACTAGATAAATCTACTTTATATTTCATATCTTTAACTTTATCTTTTTCAAAGAACATAATCATATATATAGGTAAATAAATTTTATTTGAATTTATTTCAATGTTGTTATTTGATAAAATATAGCCTTTTGGAATATCGAAATTATTTGATAATAAATGATCTAAAGCGTTATGTTTTTTATAATTTTTACCTGATTTGATTTCAAAAGGAATTACAACACCTTTATTCTCAATAAGAAAATCTATTTCGCCAAATTTATTATTTTTGTAATAATATAAATCAAACCCCTTTGAAACTAACTCTTCTGCAATTGCATTTTCATAAATGCAACCAAAGTTTATATCTTTATCTTTATTAAGGATTTTAATTTGTAAATTATTATCCATATACATGCTAGCAAGAAGACCGACATCGCAATGAAATAATTTTTTTTAATTACCTCACAAATTATGCATATGAAGCAATCAAATAATTGTTATTGATAATATTTAATAAAAATTAGAAGTGCTTTTATATTGACACAATTAATTGCATGATTAACTAAAAATATATAATATTAATAAAATATAAAAATAAACATTTGTTTATTCTTAGCATTCATATATAAAATCAAAAAGAAACTAATGCTTTAATTTTGAAGTTAAATATAATTAATAAAAAGAAAATGAAATAATAAGTTTATTTATGAAAACAATTAAATTACTTCTATTATTTATGATTTTAATGAAAATTTAATCGATAAGTTGGAAAAAAGTACTATTTCTACTCGTAGTAGAATAAAAAAAACATAATGTAGAATAATTATATTTGAAATAGATACATAATTTTATTTATAATCATTAAAATAATAACGAAGGAGGCAAAATAAATGTCAATTATTGTTTATGCTGATGCTGGTTCTAATTTGTTTAATTATATTTTAAAAGAGAAAGATGCTGATATTAAAATTTTACCAATGACTCTTGATGTAAATGACAAGAGTTTAAAATTATATGATGATAATATTGATATAAATCAATTTGCAAAAGAATTTTATAATGAAATGAGAAAAGGATGTAAAGTCAAAACATCTTTAGTTAGTACAGGATTGCTTCTTGAAGAATTTAAAAAACAAACTGATTTAGGTAATCAAGTTATTTGTTTTACTTTGAGTAAAAATATTTCTGGCACTTTTCAATCAGCAACAATTGCAAGTGAAGAAGTTAATTCTTCATTTGATAAAAAAATGGTACATGTTGTTGATTCAATGACAGCAGGATTTGGTGAAGGTTTACAAGCATTAGATGCAATTAAGGATATAAAAGAAGGTTTATCTTTTGAAGAAGTATGTTCTAGAGCAGATAAAAGAGTTTTAAGAATTCGTAGTGAATTTTTAGTCGATGATGCTAAATATTTAATTAAAACAGGAAGAGTAAGTGCAATTGTGGCTAAAATTGCAAGTGTATTTGGAATTAAAGTTTTATTAAATGGATCATCTAAAGGAAAAATCGAAATGACTGGTAAAGTTCATGGAAGAATGATGGCTATAAAGACTTTAGCAAAGGTTCTTGTTGAACATATTACTGATAAAAATTCTTTAGTTTTTATTTCTCATTGTGATTGTATTGAAGATGCAGAAAGATTAAAAAGATTCCTTACTGATGCAGGAATAACAAATATTGAAATTCATAATCACG
>FR889461.1:5083-18077 GCA_000432895.1 Firmicutes bacterium CAG:449
CTCATATTGGACCTGGTTCAATTGCAGTATTCTACGAAGGAAATAATAGAGATTAAAAAAAGTGGACTAAATATGTTGGGCCCCCTAAAGTTGGACTAGAGAAATCTAGAAAGACTAAGGGGTACTCATCAAATAAGGTTCACTTTTTTAAATACCTTAATTTTTTTTTAAGATATTAATCTATTTAAGAAAGTTTATTTGATTAATTTTTCGTATTCATCAATTAATTCATTTAATTTATTACAAACTGCGAGGAATGGTTCTTTACTAGTTAAATCAACGCCACCTTTTTTAACAATTTCAATTGGATAATCAGAGCCACCCATTTTTAACATAGAAATATATTTATCAAAGGCACCTTCTTTTTTGTTTTTTATATCTGAATATATTTTCATTGATGCAGAAAAACATGTGGCGTATTGATAAACATAGAAAGGTGAATTATATAAATGAGGAATATAAGCCCAAACAAATTTTTTTAAAGGTTCGCTTTCTAAATCAATTCCATAATATGTATTATATAAATTCTTAATAATTTCACATAATGATTCATAAGTAAAAGGTTTGCCTTCTAAAACTAATTGATGTGCTTGATATTCAAAATCTGCAAATAATGTTTGACGATAGAAAGTTGAAACAATTCCATCCATTTGTTGCTCAATAGCTTGTATTTTTAATTCTTTATCATCGCTATTTTTGATTAAATAATCAAGAAACACTTGTTCATTTAAAGTTGAAGGAATTTCCGCGACAAAGATTAAATAATCTTTTGTAGAATATGGTTGGGTTTCTTCAGAATATAATGTATGAATTGAATGTCCACATTCATGTGCTAAAGTAAAAGCAGAATCTAAAGTATCAGTGTGATTTAATAAAATATATGGTCCATATCCATATACTCCTGTTGAATAAGCTCCACTTCTTTTTCCATTTTGAGGAAATACATCAACATGTCCATCTTTTAAAGCTATTTTTGCATGATTAACAAAATCTTCACCCATAACTTCTAAAGCAGATAAAACATCATCATAAGCTTTTTGGTAAGGATATTTAACATCTGCTTTTGAATAACGTAAGAATCTATCATATGTATGATATTCTTTTAAATTAAATAATCTTTTTCTTAAAGCAATATATCTTTTTAATGGAGCGGTATTTTCTTTAACTGTGTTAATTAAAGATAAATATACTTCTTCAGGAATTTTATTATAGTCTAAGACACTTGATAAAATAGATTTGTAACCTCTATTTTTCATTTTTGCAATATTAGAATCTACAATACCTTTATAGATTGAACAAAGAGTATTTTGATGTTTTTGATAATAGGAAAATTGTGCTTCAAATATTTTTCTTCTATCATCTTGGTTTTTAGTTTTCATTAAAGTGCTAGCATATGTATTAGGGCTAACTTCAACTTCTTCACCAGTTGATAGTTTAACCTTAATTGGAGTAAAATCACTATTTTGTAACATATTATATAATCTAGAAAAAGAAGAAGTTACCATTTGATAATTAGACATAATCATCTCTTCTTTTGAAGATAAAACATGTTCTTTACCATCAAATATCTTTTTAATATTAAATAAGTTATCTTTAATTGCTTGGCTTGTTTTAGCAAACTCTTTATATTGATAAAATGGTAGTTCAAGTATTTCATTATCAACAAAACTACTATTACTTGAATATTCTTGTAAAGCTTCTCTTATTTTCATCATTAAAGCTTGATAATTTAAATCTTTTTGATTTTTATCATAATTCATTGCTACATATGAATATAATTTTTCAAATAATTTACCTAATTCATCTTGGTAAATAAAAAAATTGTTTATTTCTTCTTCTGTTTTTAAATGATTTTTAAAGTTAAGAACATTTTGTATTTTTTCTTTTAAGATTTTTAAATCTTTTTCCCATTCTTCATCGTTAATATATATTTCTTTTAAATTCCATTCTAACATAAAATAATTCCTTTCAATTAAGTAAATAATACCACGAAATGTTAGTCATGATAAACTATTTTTTGGAAGATAATTTCTTAAATTGAGTTGGTGATAATTTAGTGTTTTTTTTGAAAAACGCAGAAAATGCTAAGACATCATCATAACCCACAGATTCCGCGATTTGACTGATATTTAAATCAGAAGTTAATAATAATTGTTTTGCATGTTTTATTTTTATTGCATTCAAATATTCTTTTAAAGATATGCCATATTCATTTTTAAATTCTCGATATAAATATGGCTGAGAAACATTTAATAATTTACATAAAGAAGAAATTTTTATTTGTTTATAATAATTGACATCAAAATAGCTTTTTGCATATTTTGCATATTTTGAACCATTTGGTTTATTGATTTGATTTTCTTTAATATGTTCGTTAACAATAGAAGTGAATATTTCCCAAACATCATAATCAAAATAGCCTTTTAAGGTTTCTTTAGTAATTCTTTTACCAAAACTTTCAATTACATCTTTAAATCCATAAGAAAAAATATAATTTTCATCGATTTTAAATAACTTTTTAATTCCTTGGTATGATGATGAAGTTAAAATAACCCAAAAAAATGTCCACTTTTTATTTTTATTAGCATGGTAATCGGCGTAATAGTTAGGTGGAATTATAAATCCTTGATTTTGTTTAATTAAATGTTCGTTATAATATCCTTCACCATTTGTGACATAGTGAATAATAAATTGATCTCTAGAGCATTTTGCTTGTGTTATTTCAATATCATCTGAATAACCAACAGAAAGCACTTTAAAGGAAAAAAGTTCATAATTTGATAAAAATTCGTATCTCATATTTAGTTATATTATTTACATATATTATATTATTTTTAACATTTTTTTCAAGAGATGATTTTGTTACACTCATTAATGAAGGAGGTAAAACAATGAGTAAATTTAAAAAAATGCTTAAATTTCTTTTTGTTTCATCAATTATGATAATTACATCAGCTTGTGAAAAACAAATGACTTTAGTTGAAAATGTTGAATTTGGTGGAGTTCTAGGAACAATGTATGAAAGAATAAATAATTCATTATTTGAAAAAGGTAATCAATATTATATTGATGCTTATAAGAAAAATGATGATTTATGGAATGCTGAACCAGAATTTGCGGGAAAATATATGTTAATATGTTCTATTTTAGGTGGTAAATATCTTGATCAAGCTAAAGATGTTGTAAATGCTTGTAAACTTGCTCAAAGAGAAGATGGTTATTTAGGATGTCTACCAGAAGGAAATGAACTTACTAATTTTTCTATTTGGAATCAAACATTTACTATTTTAGGTTTAGTTGAATATTATAATGCAACTAAAGATCTTGGATCATTAAATATTGCTATAAAAAGCGCGGATTATATTGAAGAAAAATTAAAAGATGAAATTAATAAAGGAAAAAGAATAACTGATTCATTAAATGGGGGCTCTCAACATATTTCATGTATAATTTCTTTTGTTAGATTATATAAAGCCACTAAAAAAATAAAATACTTAGATTTTGCACAAGAAATTATTTTACAATGTGAAAATGAAAACTTTAAGCTATTAACTTTTAATGATATTTTTGATATTAAAAGTCAAAAAGGTATTGAAATGCTTGTGGTTTATTTAGGTATTAGTGAACTTGCTAATGTTTTGCAAGAAGAAAATATAGAAGGAATTTATTCATCTAATGAATTATTAGATGCTGTCAGTAGATATTGGGATGAAATCAATTCCACTCAAATAAGAAATACTGGTTCAGCAACAACAGGAGAATGGTTTGTTAGAAATGGAAATGCTCCAAGTCAATTAAAAACTAGTCAAGCTGTGAATGAAAATTGTGTTTCTGTGGGATGGTGTGAATTAACTTCTTCTTTATTTTGGACTAATCCACAAGCTATTTATTTAGATGCTTTAGAAAAAACTTTATTTAATGCTGTTTTGGGTTCTGCTTCTACTGATGGAAGTGATTTTGCTTATTATCAAGGAAATTATGGTAGAAAAGAATTTGTAACCTCTGGAGGAATGTATAAATGCTGTAGAATGAGAGGAATAAATTTATTTGCTTGTTTACCATCAATGTTATATAAATATGATAATAATAATTTAATTCCAGTAATTTATTCACAAGGTAATTTTAAAAATGACAATTTAGAAGTTAATTGTCTAACAAACTATCCTCAAGATGGCTTAATAAAATACTATATTAAAACAAATAATGATAAACAAACTATTTCCTTAAGAGTTCCTGCATGGTGTAATAATTATCAATTAAAAGTTAATAATGAGAAAAAAGATATTTCTCCTCTTGATGGATTTATTAATTGTAGTTTAAAACAAGGTGAGACAATTATTGAATTAAATTTTGAAATGGAATTTTCTTATAAAGAAAATAAAATTCAAGGCGAAAAATATTATGATTTTAATTATGGACCACTTTTACTTTGTCATGATCGAAGTAATAATACATCTTTAAAAGAATGTTATTTTAATGTAAATGATGAAATTAGATATATTAAAAATGATTGGAATTATTGGGATGAAAATAATAAAGGAAGCTATTATATGGTGCAATTTACTTCTGGAAATTTAAATTTAGTTGATTATGCTTCTTCATGTCGAAATAATCCAGAAAGAGATATGTTTAAAGTATATATAAAAGGAGACATAGAAGATGAAGAGTAAATGCATTTTATTATTAACTTTGTTATGTTTTTCGTGTTCGAGTCAAATTTCATCAATAGAAAATAGTTCTGAGCAAATAACAATTGAGAAAAAATATACTTCTTTAACAGAATTAACACCTTTTGAAAAAGTAGATGGATATTGTGAAATTAAAATAAATAAAAACTGCTTAGGTAGTGATGTTTTTATGCTAAATGGTTTCCCAATTCAAGAAGGTATTAGCATGCATCCAAATGCTAATGAGGATTCTTCAATTACTTATGATATTAGTAAATATAATTATGATACATTTGTTGCAACAATTGGTAAAAATGATCAACAACAAGGATATAAAGTAAAATTTTATGTTTATGTTGATGAAGAATTAAAATATGAAAGTAATTATCTTCAAGAAGCAATGATGGAAGATATTAAAATTAATATTTCAGGGGCAAAAAAATTAAAATTAGTTGTTAATAATGGTGGAGATGGACATTCTTTTGATGCTTCAACTTGGGGATATCCTACTTTAATTAATGAAAAAGACTTAAAAATTACATCAATTATTCCTGAAAATATTAATTATATTACTTGTTTTAATAAAGATTTAGATATAAATAATTTTTCAGCCATTATTAAATATAATTGTGGTTATTTTAAAAGAGTAAATAAGGAATTATCAATAAATGATTATGATAAAGAAAAAGTAGGCTTACAAGAAATAAATATTATATATGAAGATTTTTCTTTTCCATATAAAATATATTGTTTAGAAGAAAAAGATTTTGAAAAAATTAATAAAAAAAATATTAAAGAATATGCATCTTTAAATGATAGAATTACTTTTGGAAAGGAATATTCTGATGGAAGCGAATTTTCAATCGCAGGAATTAGATATCAAAACGGAATAGGGCTACATCCTCTTTCTGATACTAAACCTGCTTATATTAGTTTTGATGTAACGAATTATAATAGATTTCATTCAGTAATTGGTAAAACACGTTATTCATTAAGAAACGAAGTTTGTTTTTATATTTATGGTGATGATAATCTTTTATACAAAAGTAAATTTTTAATTCCTAGTGAATATGAAGTGGTTGATATTTCAATTTTAGGAATTAAAACATTGAAAGTAGTTATTGATGATGGTGATGATGGAAAAGATTATGATTCTTCTGGACTTGGAGATACTTTTATCTATAACAAGTTATGATTTTAACATAAATTTAATTGATTTTAATATACTCAAAAAATAATAGTGAGTTTATATTTAGGTTATGGAGATGCAAAAATGAAAAATAAAATTAATTTGTTACTTATGTTATTCTTGTTTACAGGATGCTCATCAATGGATACATCTTCAAATAATACAAATGAACATGAACATACATACTCAGAAACTTGGTCTAAAGATGGTGTATATCATTGGCACGAGTCAACATGTGAACATGAAATTATTATTGATAAAGCTGAACATGATTATGATGAAGGAAAAATTACCAAAAAAGCAACTTGCAAAGAAAATGGAATAAAGACATATACATGTAAAGTTTGTGAATTTAAAAAAACTGAAGAATTACCACTTCTTGAACATGACTTTGAAACTACTTATCGAAGTGATGACGATTATCATTGGTACGAATGTAAAAATTGTGATACAAGAAAAGATCAAGCAAGTCACGATTTTAATGTTTCTTATCAAGAAATTGATGGTGAACAATATAAAATTAAAACATGTAAAATTTGTAATAAAGTTGTGCAAGGAAAATTAGGACTAACTAAATTAACCTCATTAAGTGATAAAGTTACTGATAAAGGTGGCTATGTAACTCCTCAATTTAATAGAAGTTGCTTAAATAGTGAATTTACTTTAAATGGTTTTAAAATCGAAGATGGAATTAGTATGCATCCAAGTGAGAACGATGGCTTTATTACATTTGATATTTCTTCTTATGAATATGATACTTTTGTTTCAACAATAGGAAAAACTGATCAACAAAAAGATTGTAATGTTCGTTTCAAAGTAATCGTGGATGATTTGATTAAATATGAATCACCATTAATTAAAAATGCCGAGGAGGAATATATAGAAGTAGATATAAAAGACGCTAAAAAATTATCTTTATGTGTTAGTAATGGAGGAGATAGTTTTAGTTTTGATGAATCAGTCTTTGCTTATCCGACATTAATTAATAAAGTTAATTTAGATGTTGTTGATTTAACTTTAGAAAATCTTCCATATGTACAAAAAGTTAATCAAGATTTATCTTTAGACAATGTTAGTGCAATTGTTAAATATAATACAGGTGCTTTTAAAAGAATAAATAAAGATGAGTTTACTATTGCAAATTATGATAAAACTTTATTAGGTAAACAAAATATAAATATTACTTATAATGATAAAGAATTTACTCATGAATTATTAAATTCAGAAGATAATATTTATTTAAATACTATTCAAGATAAATTTGTAGAACAAAATTCATATTTTACTCCTACTATTGGAGAAGATTGTGATGATCAAACTCAATTTGCTATTGGTGGATATATCTTTGATAATGGTATATGTATTCATCCAAAAGGAAATGAAGATCCAGGATTTATTAAAATTGATTTAAGTGAAATTAACTATGGTAAATTCCATACAGTACTTGGTAAAACAAGAAAAGGTATAGCTTATGATTTAACTTTTAATATTTATGGTGATGAAGAAGTTCTCTTTACTAAAATATTAAGACCAGGACAATTTGAAACTGTTGATTTAGATATTTCAACATATCAAACTCTAAAATTAGAAGTAAAAATAGGTAATGATAATACGATAACTTATGGTTCAAGTGGATTTGCTGATACTGTAATTTATAAATAAAATAAAGAACTTTATAGGATAAAACTTATAAAGTTCTTTTTGTTAAATAATAAAGCGAGATAAATAATATTTATTAATTAAAATATTGTTTTGATTTGTTTGAGAAATGACTTTTTTATAATGATGAATTTCATCTTCTTGTGGCTTATATTTAATTGCCCATTCACGCATTGTAGAAATGTATGGATATGGTAATGAATAAACAGTATGCATATATAAAATTGCTCTTGCAATATCACCTTTATCATAAACAGGTTCAAAAATTTTATTTGTATAATCAATATAACCAACTATTTCTTGATTATAAATTATTTTTTTTGCTTTATCTTTGTTTTTAACATTTCCAAAATAATTATTACCACGAGTAGAATTTACTATTTTTAATGATAAACGAAGATTAAATGGATCATATAATTTAGTTTGATTATCATTTACCCACGATAAACAATAAATATGTTCTAAATCATATAAATTAGCATCATAATTATCTTCTTTATCTTGATATAAAATATAATATTTATTTTTTAAATCAAATAAACGATAGTAATTATTATTTGCAATTTTATAGTTTTTTTTAGTTGATGATATTATTTTGTTTTCTACTATTTTAGGAATATATAAAGGAATAAAATTAATAGAAATTAGTAAAATGCCTAAAAATAATATAAATATTCTTCTTATTCTAAATTTGTCCATTTTTCTTCTAATATAAATTGCGCGAATGATATATAAAATAAGCCTCCATTATGAAGATAATCTTTATAATTATTAGAGGTTATTTTATTCATTAGCATTTCATTATTGGGATTCATTTTGTTAATAAAATATAACATTATAATAAGTGGAATAATAATGAATAAAAACCATGCACTTAAATATAAAATACAAAGCGAAATCATATTAATAAAAGTAAAAATAAATAGAATAATTAATAATTTCTTATATAGATTTATATATGTTTTTGAACGATCTTTTTGATATTTTTTAAAGAAATCTTGTAGCATAAACTCTCCTTATTATTAATCATACAATAAAAATATTATTTAAGCAAATTTATGAAATTATTGGATAGATACTATTTTTTTATAAAAAAATAATATACTAAATTTGGAGTTAACGATAAAAAGAATTTTAAGTTATTACAAATTCTATAAATTTAAATTAGTTTTAGTAATTATTGTAAAAATAATTGTGATAGCTTTAGATTTAGTTATTCCATTTTTACTTTCTTTTATTTTAGATAAAATCTTACCTAATATTGATGTAAATAATTATTTAAATATTATTTTTTTACTGATTTACAATCATCTTTATCTGCTTCTGAAAGAGTCTTTGAATTAATTGATATTGATAAAGAAAAAGAAGATGACATAAACTATGTTGAATTAAGTAAAATAGAAGGTAATATCTATTTTGAAAATGTGAAATTTTCTTATGTTAAAAATCATCCAATTATTAATTATTTAACTTTAAATGTTAAAAAAGGACAACAAATTGCAATTGTTGGACCAACTGGGGCAGGCAAAACGACAATTGTAAATTTATTAATGAGATTTTATGAAATAGATGATGGAGCAATTTATTTAGATAAAATTAATATTAATAAAATAAAAAAATCAACTTTAAGAAAATCATTTGCTATGGTCTTACAAGAAACATGGTTATTTGAAGGAACAGTTTATGATAATTTAACTTATGGAAATGAAAAAGTTAATCTAAATGAGGTAATTGAAGCTTGTAAAAAAAGTCATATTCATGAATATATTATTTCATTAAAAGATGGTTATAATACTGTTTTAAAAGAAGGTGGAGTTAATATTTCAAAAGGGCAAAAACAATTATTAACAATTGCTTAATGAATTCGGAAATGTTAATTCTTGATGAAGCGACAAGTAATGTAGATACTAGAACAGAATTATATATTCAAGAAGAAATGAAATCATTAATGAAAAATAAAACTTGTTTTATTATTGCTCATCGTTTATCCACTATTAAAAATGCAGATAATATTTTAGTTTTAAATAATGGTGATATTGTTGAAAATGGAAACCATCAAACTTTAATGAAGAAAAAAGGAATATATTATTCTTTATATAATTCACAATTTGATTAAGATTTTTGCTTACGATATTCAGTTGGTGTCATGTCAACATATTTTTTAAATAATCTAATAAGAGCTTGGACATCTTCTAAACCAATTTCACTTGCGATTTCGGTAAGTTTTTTTGATGTGTTGATTAATTCTTTACATGCTTTTCTAAATCTTAAAGCTTTAATATATTGAGCAATAGAATAACCAGTATATTCTTTAAAAACATTTTCTAAATAATTTGGAGTCATATTTACAAATTTAGAACAACTAATTAATGTTAATTTTTTTTGATAATTATTAGAAATGTAGCTTATTAAATCATCAATATAATTTGGAGTTTTTTTAATAAGTAAGTATTCTTCATCTACTTTCTTTTTTAACTTCATTAAAATATTATAAATAATATTAGAGGCAATTTGTTCATCAAATTTATCTTGTTTAATCATTTTATGAATTTCTTTAACTCCATTTTGAAATTTAATATCATCATTATTTAAAGGAATTACTGGACCAATTGTTGATTTAATATATTGAAAAAAACTATTTAGATGAAGATTTTTAATATGAATAAAAATAATTTCAAAACCTTCTTCACCTGCCCATGTTTCATGCGGAACTAAACAATCAAGAAATAATAAGCAATCATTTTTATGATGATAACATTTATTTTCATAAATAATATTTCCACTTCCATTAATAACATAAGTAAGCATATAGTTTTCCATTTGTGAACGAATTAAATGATAATGTTTTCCTAATTTNNATGATAATGTTTTCCTAATTTTTCGTATCCAGTAAAATCAATTGAATATAATAAACCTGTTTTATCAAGGGGAGAATCAACTTCTAAAACATAACTTTCTTCAAAGGCATCACGAATTAATTTTGCTTGCATATTTACTCCAAAATCATAAGTTTTGATAACTAATAAATAAATTTTACTATTTGTTAGCGCTTACTAAAAGTATAAAATAAAAATTGAGGAGAATCAAGAATATGAAAAAAATAGAAAAAGCAATCATTTTATTAAGCTCGTTTTTGATTATGGGATGTTCAGAAACATCTTCTAGTATTGATTCAAAAATAAGTGATACTTCTTTTTTTCAAACTAGCGAGGTGAATGTAATGGATAAATATAAAATTGTAAGTGGTAATTTTATAGTGGATGATAAAAATAATTTTATTTCGCAAAGTGATAATTCTTTAATTATTAATAAACAAGATGAATTTATTTATGGTCATTTAAGCGTGGATATTAATATTGGAAACGAAAAAAAAGATAATGGAATTATTTTTTCTTTAGAAGATAATGATTTAGCTAATTTTTGGGAAGGAAATCAAGTAAGTTATTATTTTTATTTTATTAGTATAAGTGGAACTGCATATCTTGGAAAAACTGATAATGGAAATTGGTCAATGCTTTCAGAAAAAGTCATTAATAATTATTCTTTAAATAAAACTTATAATTTAAAAGTAGAAAAAGATGATACTACAATTAGATGTTTTGTCGATGAAGAATTTTATTTAACTTATAATGATGATAGTCCTCTTCTTGGTAAAAAGTTCGGTTTAAGAGCAGGAGGAAGTAATGTGAGTTATTCTAATATTGAATGTGTATCTAGTGGAACAATTAGTGAAAACGAATTAAAAGATTTTACCAATATAAATGGAAAGTTTGTTGAAGTAAATTCTTATATTAAAGCTAAAGAAAATAATTCAATCTGTTTATATGATAATGAATTAACTAAAGGAACAATTTCAGTTAAAACTAGTATTCCTACTAAAGGAAGTAATAGTATTATTTTTTCATATAAAGAAAATCAATATTATGAATATAGTGTTAATAGTGATTTATCGGTTTCCTTAAAAAAAGTTAATAACCAAGAAAAAACGCTCATTAAAAAAACAAGTCTAGTGGCTAAATATGCATTATCAAGCCAAGTCGAATTAAAAGTAATCTTTGATAAAGAAATATATACATATATTGATGATGTTTGCTTAATTATGAGTAAACAAAATGAATTAAAATTTAATAAAATAGGTTTAAAAACCGACTATTTAGGCAATATGTTTTCTAAATTTAAAGTTGATAATAATTTTGAATCTATAAAAGCGGATTTAATTATCTGGGGACATTCTCATATGCAATTATGGGCTAATTATAAAAAAGATTTAGCTAAATATGGAAAAGTGATTAATATGGGAATAGGTGGCTCTAATACTCCTTATTGGCATAATTTAACTGATGAAATACTATCTTATTCCGCTAAAAAGATGGTAGTTATGACTGGATCAAATGATTTAGATGGTTCTAATAATGATTTTATCTTTAATCAAGTAACAGAAATATTTTCTTCATTAAAAATTAATAATCCAGATTTAGAAATTGTTTTAGGTACAGAATTTCTTCAACCTTGTAGACTTCAATACGAAAGCCAAGTTAATGATTTAAATCGTCGATACATTGAATACGCTAGAAAAAATGATTGGTTAAATATCTTTGATAATTATGATATTGTTTTAAATAGTGATGGTAGTCTAAATCAAAATATTTTTATGGATATTTATCATTTAACTACTGAAGGATACAATATTTTAAAAGATCGAGTGATATCTAGTTTAGATAAAACAAATTTAGTTAGTTATAGTCGTTGTTTCGATGTAAAATATGGAAATTTTGAAAATAATGAAAATATAGTTTCTAAGAATAAATCTTTAGGTTTATTAAAAAATGCTAAAGTAAAAAATGGTGAAATTAATACTAAAGTTAAATTAAATGATTGTTCTTCTTTAGGTATTGTTTTTAATGTTGAAGATCATAATCTTTCTTCTTATTTTGAATTAAATGAAGATGTTTCTTATTATTATATTAAAATAGAAAAAAATAAATTGAGTTTAATAAAAAATAAACAAGGAATTATTTCTACTTTAAAAGAAATGGAATTAAATATTTCACCTTTAAATATCTATGACTTATCAATAAAATTTAATGATGGATTAATTGATATTACTTTTAGTAATGTTAATATTATTTATCAAGATAACGAAAAATTATTAGGGAAAAAATTAGGCATAAGATTTGATGAAGGAGGAGGAGAAGTTTTATCTTTAGATTACATTTCTTATCAAGAAGAGTATAATTTCACTATTGGTGAAGAAGATAATATTGAAATTAATAATAATCAATATAAATCATTAAAAGCAAATCAAATGATAATGTTTAATAATAAAACATTTACTGGTGGAACCATCGAATTTGATATGGTTGTCAATGCATCTACTAATGATCATTTTTGCTTAATTGCTAATGGTGTTGTTTTTGGCGCAAGTTCGGCTAATGTAAATCATAATAATGGGGAATTTTATGTGTTTGGTCGTTGCCCA
>FR889461.1:18089-19861 GCA_000432895.1 Firmicutes bacterium CAG:449
TTATGTGTTTGGTCGTTGCCCATGGGGTAGTATGACAGGTTTTTCAAAAGATCCTTCATTTATGTGGGAAGATAATCAAAAAGCATTAGTTAATCAAATAAGTGTGGGTAAAAAACAACATTATAAATACATTTATGATAATATAAATCATTATGTATATATGTATGTAAATGATAATTTGTTAGCATGTTCATCATTAAGAAGAAAATTCAATGGCCAAAATATTGGTTTATATTTTGCAAGTAAAGATACTATTATTTCTTCATTAAGTTTTAAAGAAGAAAAATTTACTAAAGATGATAAGTATAATTTCACTTGTGGAGGCAAAACAGGTTGGGACAAAACAGGTTGGGATATTTCTTTAAAAGATAATCAAGAAGTTTTTGTTTCAAAAGGGAGTAATTCGATTTTAATGTTTAATGATATTACTTTACAAGGTGGGACGATTGAATTCGAGATGCTTGTACCTGATAATAATTATTTATATTCAGTTGCAATAGGAGTTATTTTTGGAGCGGATACTTTAGATGCTGAACATAATACTGGTAAATGGTATTGTGTAGGACGTGATAAATGGGATGATTTTGTATGTTTTAGTAAAGATAATGGTTTATTTAAATGGGAAGATAGTAATAAAGTAGCTTCTTCAGTAATCGCTAATCAAACATATACTTATAAAATTGTTTGGGATTATGAAAATGACACTATTGATTACTATTTAAATAATGAATATAAATCTACACAAAAATTAAGTTTTCATACAGGTGGAAAATATGTTGGTTTATATAGCGAAACTAGTGGTGTAATTATTTCAAATTTAAAAATAAATAAATAGGAGGTCTTATGAAAAAATTATTTGTTTTAGCATCTTTAATATTATTGTGTGGTTGTAATGGGGGTGTATCTACTAGTGAAGAAAAATATACTTCTAATAATACTACTTCTTCTCAAGAAGTAATAAAAAAAGAAAAAATTACAATTAATCAAACTGAACATGGAAAAATAACTTGTTTACAAACTGAAGAAGAAATTGGAAAAGAAGTTATCTTTAATGTGATTAGTGAAGAAAGATATTATTTAGAAGAAGTAAAAGTCAATAATCAAACAATTGAAGTTAATGATAATACATTTACTTATATAATGGTTGAAGGTGGATTAACTATCGATGCAACTTTTAAATGTAAATATAATTATACAATCGGTGATAGTTCTTCTTGGGAAATATTAGAGGAAAATAATATTATTACTTTTAAATCCACTACTGATGATGCTCAATTAATGTTTAATAATATCTTTTTTACAAAAGGAACAATTGAATTTGATATGAAAGTTCCTTCAACGGATTCTAAATGGCTTGTTAATGATGGGATCGTTATTGGTTCAGATACTTTACAAGCAAAACATGATGAAGGGAAATTCCATGTAGTAGGAATTTCGCCATGGGGAGATTTTACTACTCATTATAAAAATAACAACACTTTTGATTGGGATAATAATAAACAATTAAGTAAAGTGTTTAATTTTGATGAAGTACAACATTTAAAATTTGTTATTGATGAAGATGTTATTCATTATTATTTAAATGGAAAATATATTATTTCATCACCATTAAAACATCAATTAGATGGAAAATATTTAGGTTTATATGTTAATCATTTAGGAACAGAAATTTCCTCAATTAAAATTAATGAAGAACTTTTAGAAGAAGAAAGACCATTTATTTGTACAACAGGAAATGCTTCTAATGTTAAATATGAAAATAATTCTTATTC
>FR889461.1:19888-20897 GCA_000432895.1 Firmicutes bacterium CAG:449
AATGAATATACGCTTATTATGTTAAAAGGACAATTATTTACAAATGGAACAGTTGAGTTTGATATTTCTTTTACTGATCAAACAAATCATGTTTTTAATTGTATTGATGGGATTGTAATCGGTTCAGACCAAAAATATTTTTCTGAAAATATAGGAACATATCTAGTTGCTGGAATTGATCCATGGAGTGAATTTGTCGCTTCAAGTAAAACTAATGGAATATATGCTTGGGAAGATAACTTTAAAGTTGGTAATGTATGTAATGAATTAAATAAAACATATCATTTAAAATTTATTTATAATGAAAAAACCATTACTTATTATTATGATAATGAAGAAAAAGGAAGTGCTTTGATTAATGCACCAGTTAGTGGCGCTTATTGTGGAATACAACTTGATCATTCTGGAGTAACAATTTCTAATATAAAATTTAATTAAAAAAATCGCCTAAATCAGGCGATTTTAAGTTTATTAAATCTTTATATTCGGATGTTTTTTAGCAAAACTTGCTTTTAAATATTCTGACATTATTTTACCCATCCAAGCATATCCTTTACTATTTGGATGAATTGCATCAGACATATATGAAGATAAAGTATTATTATCTAAAGCTTCCATATTTTTATAATAATAGAAATCAATAATTCCGATATTCCATTTATTTTGAATTTCATAGAGTTTAGTAATTAAATTTTCATAATTAGCATTATTATATTTTGGATTAGTATAAAAAGTCACTTCGCAATTCCATGTTTTTTTAAATTCCATGTTTTTTTAGCATAAGCAATAATATATTCCATAGCTCCAAGAACTGTTTGTTTATTAAATGAAGATATTTCATTTGAATCAGAAATAATTCCTAAAGGTTTATTTTGAGAAATATCATTTGTAGATAATTGAACTATTAAGTGTTCTATTTTTTCATTTTTAGAAAAATTTTTTTCCATTCTTTCGACATATGAAGAAGGTCCATTATCAGTTAAAGTGGTTCCTGAAATTGCTTCTTTTG
>FR889461.1:20949-25048 GCA_000432895.1 Firmicutes bacterium CAG:449
ACAAATGAAACTCCATTAGTAGCAAAACCATATGTAACTGATGAACCAAGAAAATAAAATTTTGGAGCGTCAATGTAATGAACATAAACTGTTGAAGATTCTTCTAAAGTAGATAAATTATCTTCACTTAAAGTAATTTCGTTATTAAATGAATTAATAGAAAATCCTTCTATACAATAACCTTTTTTAGTATAGGTTCCATGAGAAGATATTAATTGATGGTTAGAGTAAATATTAGAAGCTAAATAATTATTATTTTCATCTAATATTTCACAAACTATTTCTTGATAAGTTAAATAATTATATTGAGAATTTAATTTTTTCATAGTGTAATTTTCTTTGATATTTAATGTTCCATTTTCATTTCTTAAAAGTTCATTATTTTCTTTAGAAACATAATATCTTCCTCCTTCAAGAGAAGAAATTATTCCTCTATTTCTAATAGCAAAGGTTGAACCTTTTTCATGAAGAGAAGAGGCGTAGAATAAACCTCCACTTATTATATTAACATTACCTTCATTAGATAATGCAATAAAATTAGGACTAGAATTTTGATAGTTATGTTCTCCTAAAGCATATATTTCACCATCTTTAATTTCTTTGATGGTAGAATTAGCTGGATTCCAAATACCAAATGCCCATTGAGCAGCAGTTGATCTACCTTCAATTTTTCCGCCTTCAATTAAATTAATAGTTCCGGATTGATTATAAATTCCAAATCCTTTTGCTTCACTTCCTCCAATAGATGAACAAGCATAGCCTTTAATTAAGCCTCCACTTATTTTTTCAATAGTAGCATTGCTTTGGTTTCTAATACCAATAGCAAAACCATTTTTACCATAAGATTGAGCGTAAATAATTCCATTATTAATTTCTTTAATAGTTCCAGTATTAGCAATACCTACTAAATTAGAAGCAGTATTAGTTGATAAAGAATACGATTCAATTGTTCCATTATAAATATTATTAATAGTACCTTCGTTAACAATACCATGTCCAAATTTAACATCTTTAGATATGCATCTAATATGACAATTTTTAATGGTTAAAGTACTATTTTTTCTATTATAAATTCCATGATTAATTGTATCTTTTCCTAATCCGTTTACTCTTATAGAAATATCTTCAATAGTAAGTGAACCATAATTATCAATACCAATTAAAGTCGTGTTTTCTTGACTTTCTAAGAAGATTCTTCCTAAACTTGTAGAATCCTTTATTAATAAATTTGCTTGATTAATTATAGTGTTATAAATACTATGACCATTTAAATCAAGAGTGATATTTTTATTAATAGTAATTTTTTCTTCAATATCACCAGTTAAAATGATTGTTTGACCTTCTTTTACTTCATTTAATGCTTCATTAATAGTTGGATAATTAACATTATCAATCATTGCTTTAGAAATTTCTGTGCCAATTAGTTTATATTCTTTAACTTGAGTAGAATTATTAAATATTGTGCCTGTCATAATATTTTCATTATCTTTATATTCTTCAACAACATTTTCTTCATTATTTAAAACATATCGATAATTAGTTAATGATGAATTATCGGTTAATTTATAATTTGTTTTAAAAGTATTAATACCTCCATTTTCATTATAAATATAATGTTTTTCATCAACTTTATTAATAAAGTAAGCACCTCCAGAGATAGAAGAAATGATTGAATTAGCATTACGAGTCCTAATATTAAAAGTTCCTCCGTTTGGGCAAGTTGATTTAGCGTAAAATACTCCACCTGAAATAGAATCAATAGTTTTATCATTAGCTAAACTGATGGCGTTTGGAGAATTCTTAGAGTGATTAATTTCTGCGATAATATTACCACCTTTAATATTTTCAATTTTTGAAGTATTCCATATGCCAAAAGACCATTGGCATGCTTCAGTTTTTCCTTTAATTGTACCACCTGTTATTTCTTTAATAGTTCCTGATAAATTATATATTCCATATGCTTTTGCTTGCCCTGATGCATTATCAACATAACTTGAAATATTACCATCTTCAATCAGTTCAATTGAAGAAGTATTTTGATTTCTTATAGCTGTAGCATATCCATTATTTGAAGAAGATTCTGCATATATATTACCACCTTTAATACTAACTTTACCATTATTGTGGTTGTGAATTCCTATAGAGTTATTTCCTCCAGCAGTAGTGCTTTTTATATAAGAAGAAATACTTCCTCCTTCTATTAATAAGTCACCTTCATTATCAATACCAAATGCATAACTATTTCCTTCAGCAATAGAAGAGATATTACCACCTTTAATACTTAAAGAAGCATTAGCATAATTATGAATAGATACTGGATAAGAATTAGTTGCATCGGTAGTAACATTGATATTGATATTATCGATTGTAAGTAAACCATAATTAGCAAGAGCTAAAGCAGTTTCACTAATAGAAGAAGTTAAATAAATACCACCAACATTTTTATTATCAATTAACTTTAAAATACCATTATTAGTTAATTTATTAATTTTATAACCATTAAAATCAATAGTGATATTTTTTTTACTTGGAACATTTAATGAAGTTAAATTTTCGTTTAATGAAACTATTTCATTATCATTAGCGTTATTTATTTTATCTTGAATAGAACTAGTTTCGGCATTAACTTTTTGAACATTTATATTTACTAAAAATAAAGTAGATAGAATTAAAATTTGATTAATTTTTTTCATAATAGACTCCTAAAAAGTAAAATAGTTTTCTTGGTTTGCTATATCGTTTAAAGTGTTTCCATCTTGTTTAAAGCCATTATTAGCAATACTTGGTGTAAATTCCACTAAAATTCCTCTAATAGGAGTGGTTTGTAAAATATTTTTTTCTAAAGAAAACTCGCTATATTCAAATTCAATACTTAAAGTAAAATATTTTTCATTTTCTTGATAAAGAGGATTATTAATTGA
Source organism: Firmicutes bacterium CAG:449 (assembly GCA_000432895.1). Classification (GTDB taxonomy): domain Bacteria; phylum Bacillota_I; class Bacilli_A; order RFN20; family CAG-449; genus CAG-449. The sequence continues at coordinate 23,871 of FR889461.1, forward strand.
AGTATCTTTTCCATGGAATTGGTTAACTTCATTATCCCAAAAGTTAACTTTATTTGTTTGATAATAACAAACATTTTTATAAATGGAAAAACTTACATCATCTTTACTTAATCCCCATGATGAATTATTTATTTCATCAGTATGAACAACAAAACGAATATAATCATCTTTATCAAAGGTTGAAAAAGAAATCATCTCTAATAATAAAGAAGAAGTTTTTCTAGTGAATTTAGCAAAAATATTATCGCTTCCAATCGAAAATTGATACTTATAATCTTTAACTAATTCTTGTTGATCGCTAGGTAGAGATTTTTCTTGAATAACATAATAAGAAGTTTGACTAGCTGGATCACCATGGCTAATTCCATCAATTAGCATGCCATTATTGTAATCAATGCCATCATAAATAACTCCATTATTAAATTCCATAGCAAACATAGAGACTTTTTTATGTTTATCATAATTTGGAATTTCGGTATAATCAATTAACATTGTTAATGTAAAATAACCATCAAGTTGAGTAAATTTAGGGGTGTTTTTACAAGAAGAATCATTACCAAAATTTACATAATCCCAGAATTTAGTGATGTTAGTTTTATAATTAGCTTTATTCTTATTAATTAAGAAGGTAACATCATCACTTTGAATATTCCAACCTGATGAATTGTTCTCGGAAGTATGGATGATAATTTTGATGTATTCACTATCAATAAAATCACCAAAACCTATCATTGAGATTAATAATCCTTCATCTTGGAAATTAGCTTTTAAATAGATATCATCACCTTGCTCACCAACATTAATAAGCTTTGGATCAGAAAAATGTAAATGATAATCTTGGATTAGTTCTTCTTTGTTTATTGAACTTTGTTCACTTGATGTTGTTTCATCACTAGTAGTAGATTCACTTGTTGTAGTTATAGTATTACTTGAAGAAGATTCTTTATCTATAGATGTAGTAGAATCTTTATTGCTTGAAGAAGTATCTTGATTAGAAGGTGAATTATTAGAGGAAGATTGACTATTGCATCCGACAATAAAGATACTAGATAAGACTAATAATTTTTTAAATAAATTATTTTTCATAATTATATTTGCTCTCCTTTAAATTTTATTTTATATTTATTATATAGGCCATTCAAGCGCTTAACTTAAGGAAAAATGTGCAAATATTACGA
>FR889461.1:25053-27595 GCA_000432895.1 Firmicutes bacterium CAG:449
TGTGCAAATATTACGATTATGAAAATTATTTTAAATCTTGACACTAATAAAGAAGTTTCTAAAGTTGTGGTTAAATCTCCACCTCGAGATTTATGTGGATTAACTTATATTGTGCAAACAATTGGTTATGAACAAATCTTACAAAAGTATTATCTTGAACGTAGTGAATGGGATTCAATTATGATAACTTATGTTCTTAATGGGAGTGGTAATTTTTATTATGAAGGTAATTTTTATAATTTAGAAAAAGGATCATTAATTATTATTAATTGTATGAATAAACATATTATGTATCCCAAAAAAGATCAGCCTTTCGAAATAGTTTTTTTACATGTTAATTCTCCTGATATTATTTCTTTTTGCTCTTATATCAATACTATAAATGGACCGGTTATTAATATTGAAGTTGATAAATTAAATGTATATTCTACAATTAATGAAATCTTACTTAGTAATTTAAATAAAACTTATTATCAAGGAAAATACCAAAATGAAATTTATCAAATGTTAATTAGAATTAAAACTTATGTAGAAGAAAATAAACCAAATTATTCGAATGAACCATCTTATATTCAACAAACAATTAAATATATTGTACAAAACTATAATCGCAAAATATCTTTAGAAGAAATTGCAAGTAATGTTTCAATTACTCCTAATCATTTAGAAACGAGTTTTACTAAATATACAAAGTTTACAATTGGTGAATATATTTCTAATGTGAGATTACAAATGGCACAAAGAGAATTACTTATTTCCAATAAATCAATTAGTGAAATTGCTTCATTAGTCGGTCTTTCTTCTTCTCAAGCTTTAATAAGATTATTTAAAAGAAAAATTGGAATTACTCCTTTACATTATCGTATAAATAAAAATAATGATTATCGATAAAATTTGTCATATTATTTTATTAATATTAGTATCTTTTATTGAGGTGCTATATGAAAAAAATTTTATTTTTAATATTATCATTTATTTTAATTTTTAATGGTTTTAATAAAAAAAATATAGTTAAAGCTGATGAATTAGATTTATTTTCAACAAGTGTCTGTTTAATGGAACCAATTTCTAAAAGAGTTATTTATAGTAAAAATCCTCATCAAAAATTATATCCAGCTTCAATGACAAAAATGATGGGATTATATTTAATTTTAGAAGCAGTAGAAAATAAAAAGATTTCTTTTGATGATGAAGTAATTGTTTCTTCTTATGCAAGTAGTATGGGTGGAACTCAAATATTTCTTGAAGAAAATGAAAAAATGAAAGTTCAAGATTTATTTAAAGCAGTAGCTATTAATTCATCTAATGATGCAATAGTGGCTCTTGGTGAATATCTTGCTTCAAGTAATGATAATTTTGTTAAAATGATGAATGATAAGGCTAAACAATTTAATATGAATGATACTCATTTTAATAATGCAACTGGCTTTGATGATCCTGAACATTATACATCGAGTTATGATATGGCATTACTTGGTTCATATTTAGTGGGCTTTGAAGATAAAATATTAAAATATTCTTCTATGCAAGAAGGTTATGTTAGAGAAAATACCTCTAAACCATTTTGGCTTGTTAATACTAATAAATTGTTAAAATATTATGAAGGAATGGATGGATTAAAAACTGGTTTTACAAGTAAGGCAGGTTATAATTTGACTGCGACTGCAAAAAGAAATGGAGTAAGAATTGTTTCTACAGTTATGAATTTAGATACTATTGCTCATCGTTCACAAGATACTATAAAATTACTTGATTATGGTTTTTCTAAATTAAAAGCAATTTCTTTATATTCTAAAGATGATGTGGTTTCTACTTTTGAAATAGATGCTTCTTTAAATAAATATTTAATTACTTCTTGTAAACAAGAAATAAAAATTATTTTAAATAAAGAAGATGATGAAAATGATATTCTTATTAATGCAGTTTTAGAAAAAGAGACCCCATATATTGAAAATGAATTAGTGGGTTATTTAGAAATAAAAACCCCATCAGGAGCTATTTTTAAATATAATTTATATGCTTTAAATAGTGTAAGTAAACCTAATTTTATTACATATTTATTAAATATACTAAAACATCTTTTTATCTAGATTTGTCAAACTGTGTCAAACGATTTATTTGTAAATTATAGTCGAAATAAAGGTGATTTTTTAATCATCTTTTTTTAACATGCTATATTAATAAAAAGGAGCAAAGAGAATGGAAGATAAAATTAAAATTTCTCCTTTTGAAGATGGATTATTGATTAAGTTTTATGGTGATGTTGATTCAGACAAGACTCAATTGTATCGCTTCAAAATTAGAGATGAAATGATAAAATATGGACCAAGAATGTTAGTATTTGATTTTAAAGATGTTACTTTTCTTGATTCAGCAGGAATAGGTTTAATTTTAGGTAGATATAATGAAATAAGTAAAATAAGAGGTACAATTGGCTTAATTAATTTAAATAATTATATTAAGAAAATAGTTAGAATATCAGGTTTATTTCAAATAATGGATGAATATAAATCTTTAAATGATTTTAAAAAGAAAGTAGGCA
>FR889461.1:27624-29086 GCA_000432895.1 Firmicutes bacterium CAG:449
TATGATAAATAAGATGGAAATTAGATTTGCTGCGATTCAATCTAATGAAGCGTTAGCAAGATTATCAGTTGCAAGTTTTATAGCGGCATGTAATCCTTCTTTAGATGTTATTTCTGAAATTAAAACAATTATTTCTGAAGGTGTTTCTAACGCAATTATTCATGGATATCACTATGATGAGACTAAGGAAGTAGTGATTAAATGTATTCTTGAAGATAATGAATTAAGAATGCAAATTATTGATTTTGGAGTAGGAATTGATGATATTAATCTTGCTTTAACTCCACATTATACCACTAGACCTGATCTAGAAAGAGCAGGAATGGGACTTACTATAATGGATAGTCTATCTGATGGTTTTTGCATTTCATCAGTTTCTGGCATGGGAACAAAACTTACTATTAAAAAGAATTTAATTACTAATGAAGAAATCCAACGAGAAACTTTGTGAAGAAATTCAAAACAATTCTTCCTCGGCGTTACTAGAATTAATTAATCAAAATAGTAAGTTAATTTATTCTTTAATGAATCGATTTTATTATAAACAAAGTGAAAAAGAGGATTTGTTTTCATGTGCAAAAATTGGCTTAATAAAAGCCAGTCAAAACTTTAAACCATCATTTAATTGTGTTTTTACTACTTATGCCGTTCCTTTAATATTAGGAGAAATAAAAAAATATTTTCGTAATAATTATTCTTTACATGTTTCTAGAAGTTATCAAGATTTATATTGTTTAATTGTTAAAGCGCAAGAAGAACTAGAAACTAAAACTCAAAAGAATATTTCTTTAAAAGATATTAGTGAATATTTAAAAGTTTCTTTTGAGGATGTTTTAATTGCTTATGAATCACATTATTCATTAACTTCTATAGATTCTCCACTTGTTGATGATGATTCTTTATGCTTGTTAGATACTTTAAAATGTGAAGAAAATAATGATTTGTCTTTAAAATTAGCTTTAGAAAAATTAACTAAAAGAGAGCAAATGATTATTGAATTAAGATATTATCAAGGATACACTCAAGAAGAAGTTGCTAAAAGATTATTTATTTCGCAAGTCCAAATATCTAGATTAGAAAAACAAATTTTAGAAAAATTAAGAGTATTAATTTAAATAATTAGGCTCACACTATAATAAAGGTGAGAATAATGAATTTAAAAAAATATCATGAAATAGCAAAAGAAAATGAAAAAAAAGAGCCACTTTTATTGGATTCAATATTGGCTTTTTTTAGTGGAGGAATTATTGGTTTAATTAGTCAAGGGTTAATTGATTTATATCAAAAAATATTAAATTTAGATTTTGATCATGCAAGTGCTTTAATGTCAATTAGCATTGTTTTTGTTACTTCTTTACTTACTTTATTTGGCTTATATAAATATTTAGGAAGGGTTTGTGGAGCTGGCTTATTTTTACCCACGACAGGGTTTGCAAATTCGATTACTTCTTCTTGTATAGAA
>FR889461.1:29109-29320 GCA_000432895.1 Firmicutes bacterium CAG:449
GTCATGAAGGTTTTATTTTAGGTATAGGGAGTCAAATGTTTTCTTTAGCGGGATCTGTAATTACTTATGGAGTAGTTTTTTCATTTTTATTTTTAATTATTAAATTTTTTATGGTTTTAGGTGGCTTAAAATGATTACTACTATTAAATTTAATAATCTTTTTTTAATTAGTGCTAGCACTATTGCTGGACCAAAAGAAAAAGAAGGACCG
>FR889461.1:29408-33322 GCA_000432895.1 Firmicutes bacterium CAG:449
AATGATTAAGCAAGCAATTAAACTTGCACTTCAAAAAGCTAAACTTAATGATGTTGATTTAATTGTTGGTGGAGATTTAACTAATCAAATCGCCTCTAGTAATGAAGCATTAAAAGATTTTATGGTATCTTTTTTAGGGGTATATGGAGCTTGTTCAACTTCGATGTTATCACTTATTATTGCTTCGTGTTTTGTTAATAGTTCAATGTGTAAAAATGCCTTAAGTTTTGCTTCTAGTAATTATGGTTCAGCTGAAAGACAATTTAGATATCCTCTTGAATATGGAGTAAAGAAAAAACAAACGGCTACAACAACAGTCACTGGAGCTGGAGCGGTAGTAATTTCCACTAAAAATTCAAAAATACAAATTATTTCTGCAACAATTGGTAGAGTAATAAATGCAGATTGGGATAATGTAAATGATATGGGTTCTGCGATGTCTTATGCAGCTTTTGATACTATTATTAATCACTTAAAAAATACTCATACCACGCCTGAATTCTATGATTTAATTTTAACTGGTGATTTATCAGAAGTGGGAAGTAATATTTTAAAAGATTTATTTTTACAAGAAGGAATTGAATTAAAAAATTATCAAGATGCTGGAAATATTATTTTTGATAATAAAAAACAAAAAGATGTTTATTGTGGTGGATCAGGATGTGCATGTTTAGCATTAACTAGTTATGGTTATATTTTTGATCAAATGGTTAAAAAGAAATTAAAAGATATTTTATTAATAGGAACTGGTTGTTTACATTCTAAAATCAGTACTTCACAAAAAGAAAAAATACCAGTTATTGCACATTTAGTTCATCTTAGGAGGGTGTAGATGGAATATTTATATTCATTTTTATTTGTAGGAGTTATTTGCTTTATTGGACAAATTTTATTTGATAAAAGTAAATTAACACCTGGACATATTGTCTCAATGTTTGTAGTGATTGGCATTATTTTATCTTTTTTAGGTGTTTATGATATTTTATTAAAATATATTCCGGGTGGAGCAAGTGTTTTAATAACAAATTATGGCCATTTATTATATTCATCTGGATTAAATGGATTAAATAAAAATAATAGTTTACTTGATGCATTAATGGAATTACTTGCAAATAGTTCTTCTACCTTAAGCATGGCTATTTTTATGGGCTTTTTATGTTCAATAGTAACAAAACATGGATAAACTTGAAAAATATTTATTAAAGACATTAAACATTAATAAAAATTCTGATGTTAAAATAAGAAAAGAAACTTTTAATAATCAAATAATAAGCATAATCTATTTGTCTTCTTTAATTGATAACGAACTATTTGTTTTTTTGATTGATAGTTTAAAAAATCCATCTTATTTAATGACACCTAATGTTTCTATAGAAAAAAATTATCGAAAAATAAAAGATAGTATTTTAGAAGGAAATGTTGTTTTAATTTTAGAAGAAAAATGTTTAATATGTGATTTAAAAAAATATCCAACAAGAAGTATAGCTTCTCCAGAAGTAGAAAAGTCAGTTCGTGGATCAAAAGATAGTTTTAATGAGAGTATTGCTATAAATATAGCTTTAATTAGAAGAAGAATTAAATCGGAAAATTTAATTTTAGAAACTTTTTCTCTTTCTAAAGAAAGTAAAATGATGATTTGTTTAGCATATATGAATAATTTAAATAATAAAAATGATATTTTAGAAATTAAAAAGAGAATAAAAAAAGTTAATTTATCATCTTTAATTATGGCAGATAAAGCTTTAGAAGAAACTTTGTTTAAACAAAAAAATCAAATTTTTCCTTTAGTTAGATATACTGAGCGTCCTGATGTTGCTTCCATTAATATAATACGAGGAAAAATTATTATTTTAGTCGATACTTCTTCTAATGCAATTATTTTACCAATTACTATTTTTGATTTATTTAAAAATGTTGAAGAGTATAAACAAAATTATATTATTGGTAGCTTTACAAAAACTTTAAGATTATTAGGTTCATTAATCTCAATGTTTTTAGTTCCTTTATTTATTTTGTTTACAATTGAAGATGGATATGATAATGGAGTTATTCCTTTATACAATTTAGAATTAAATAATCCTTTATTAATTCAAATTAGTATTGTTTCTTTGGTTTTAGAAATTATAAGAATTGCAATTGTTCATACTCCTAATGCTTTAACTTCGGCTTTATCTTTACTTGCTGCGATTGTTTTAAGTGAGATAAGTATTTCTTTAGGTTTATTTTCTCAAGAAATATTGTTAGTTACATCTTTAGCCATTACTTGTAATTTTGCTACACCTAGCTATGAATTGTCTTTAGCTAATAGATTTATTTCTTTATGTTTAGTTTTTACAACATGTATTTTTAAGGTAAAAGGATTTTTAATTGCTTGTTTAATTTTATTTTTATATTTAGTTAGTATTAAAATGATGAATTATCCATATTTATACCCAATTTGTCCATTTGATTTTGAAATGTTTAAAAATTTATTTATTAGGCAAGATAATGATAAGAAAAAATAATTGTTTTTATTTATTAATTGAGATAAANNTTATTAATTGAGATAAACTTTTTCTAGAGAGAAATATAAATATGAGTAAAGTAAAAGTTTTTTATCAAAATCATCGTAATTTAATTTTAGAGATTTTAAGGTTTTTAATAGTAGGTGGACTTGCTACAATTATCGATTGGCTTGTTTCATTTACTGTCTCCGCTTTAGTTCCAGAATTTAAAATTTCTACATGGAGTGTAAAAGATTCGCTTGCTACTTTATGTGGGTTTATTGTTGGTTTATTAATAAATTATTTTTTATCACTTGTTTTTGTTTATAAAAATAAAAAAGATGAAAATTCGGGTAAATCATTTAAAGATTTTATGGTTTTCACTTTAATTGGAGTAATTGTTTTATTATTCCAAATTTTATTTATCTATTTATTAAATGATTTGTTATTTGTGAAAGTTTTAAATTTTAATACGATATTATTTGCTAATCTAACATGGGGATATATTATTAGTAAAGTTTTAGCTACGGCTTTTGGCTTAATTTTAAATTATATTGGTAGAAAAATTTTTGTATTTAAGTAATAATCTTGTAAATGTATTTTATTTAGTTTAATATTTTTGTGGGAGCTTAGTGAACTAGGCTGAGAGGAAACTATTTAGTTTCGACCAAACTTGATCTAGGTAATGCTAGCGGAAGTAATAAATTTTTATTTATCATCTTTTTTGAGCATTTCTAGTCAAAAAAGATTTTTTTATTTTAGGAGGTATATATGAAAAAATCAGTTTTTGGCTTTAGTGTGCGTGATATCGCCGAAATAGCTATTTTAGTAGCTTTAGCACTTGGTCTTGACAAACTTAAAATCAGTGTTGGAGCAACAGGTGGATCTGTTAATTTTGCCATGTTTCCACTTTTTGTGATTGCACTTAGACATGGTCCATTTAAAGGTTTCATTGCTGGTGGAATTGTTTATGGTTTAATTAGTTGCTTATTAGATGAATATGGAATGCAATTCTATGCATTTGATTATTTAATTCCTTTTGGTGCACCTGCACTTCTTGGCTTTATTGCAAAATATGTTGATGATCATTTCGATACAGAATTTAATAAAAAAAATGCATTAGGAATTGTTTTATCTTATGTTTTTATTGCAGTTGGTATAATGGTAGTTTGTGGAATTAGAATTTTATCATCATCAATTAATTCAGTTTTATTTTATGAATATACTTATGGAGCAGGGCTAGCTTATAATTTATCTTATTGCTTACCATCTGCGATTGGTTCAATGATTATTGTTTTACTTTTATTACCAACTATTGTTTTATTAAATAAACGTTTTAGAACAACATTCTTATCATACAAAAAAGAAGCATAATAAAAAAATAATATTAATTAAGCATATAAATGATACCTTTTATTAAAAATAGGTATC
>FR889462.1:0-13818 GCA_000432895.1 Firmicutes bacterium CAG:449
AACCCCACTTTATTTAAGAGAGCCCTTTCAATCTTCTATATTTATATTTTATTATGCTAACAATATATCATTTGAATATATTTTCATTTCATCAAGATTCAATGATAAATATTTTTCATTAGTGATATCATTTACAGGAATAATAACTTTTTTATTATTAACTACTCCTTCTGCATACATTTTATTATACTTAATAAATTTGATATCCTTAACTTCTAAGCCTTCATTAGTTAAAGAAGCACTAGAAATTGGAAATACAAATCTATATGTTTTTTTGTGACATGCAGTTCCATCAATTAAAGCCACTTTTTGAACTTTAGTTAAATCCGCTTCAACTTTGTATCCTTCAATAGAAAAATAATATTTATCTTTTTCTCTTAAAATTTTTCCATCTAATTCAAGTGTAGTTTGTAAAGGAGAAACAATAACTTCACCATCTTTTAAAACAGTAATTTTTTCAAAATCTAAATCAAATTTATCTTCATCGAATTTAAAGAAATAACTTCTATTATCTAAAGTATATTCACTAACAATAGTATCATTAATTTCTTCTTTATTTTTAATAGATAAAGTTAAACTACTTCCTTTAACTAAGCCATCATTAGGAATGACGACTTGATATAAACCATCTTCAAGAGTTATAGATTCTGGAAGATTTATTTTTTGATTAAAGATTTTCATTAAATTATCTTTAATCTCAACATCAACTTTTTGATTATCAGGAATATCTTTAATTAAATTAATTTCAGTTTCTTTATCAAAAAAATGTAATGAATTAACAGGAAATGATAATTTAATCTTCTCATCAGAATTAATGTCTAAATTATTTGCTACTTTACAAATAATTTGTTCATTATTTTCTAAAGAACAATATAAAATAGTTTCATTACCTAATTTTTCTACCACATTAACTAAACATTTTAAGCCTTTACCCATCTTAACATGTTCAGGACGACAGCCAATAATAACTTCTTTTGTACCATCTAAATATGAATAATCAATTTTTTTAATTTCTTCATATGGAACAGAAAAACTAACATTGTTATTTAGTTTAACTTCAACATTCTTACCATTTAATAATAAATAAGCGGAATAAAAATTCATTTGAGGAGTACCAATAAATCCTGCAACAAATTTATTAATAGGATGATTATATAAGTTTAATGGAGTGTCAATTTGTTGAACAAAACCATCTTTCATAACAACAATTCTAGTGCCCATTGTCATTGCTTCAGTTTGATCATGAGTAACATAAATAAAAGTTGTTCCAATTTTTTTATGAAGTTTAGTGATTTCTGTTCTCATTTGAGTTCTTAATTTTGCATCAAGGTTAGATAAAGGTTCGTCCAAAAGGAATACTTTTGGATCACGCACTAAAGCTCTACCAAGTGCAACTCTTTGACGTTGACCACCAGACATTTCTTTTGGTTTACGATCTAAATAATTTGTAATTTCAAGAATATCAGCAGCTTCCAAAATTTTTTTATTAATTTCTTCTTTTGTTAATTTTCTATACTCAATGACTTCATTACCATTTTCATTTAATTTTTTAAAAGCAACTTTATGACATTTTAAACCAAATTCCATATTTTCATAAACTGTCATATGAGGATATAAAGCATAATTTTGGAAAACAAAAGCGATATCACGATTTTTTGGTTCAACATTATTAACAAGAACATCATCAATAAATAATTCACCAGCTGATATTTCTTCTAAACCTGCAATCATTCTTAAAGTTGTAGATTTACCACATCCAGAAGGACCGACAAATACAATAAATTCTTTATCTTTAATATCAATATTAAAATCATTAACTGCTTTAGCGCCATTAGGATAAACTTTATAAATATGATTTAATTTTAAACTTGCCATAATCTCCTCCTACAAATTTATTTTATTTTTAATATAATCCTCTTTTGTCATCTTAAAATGTTTTTTAAACCAGCGGTAAAAATACTCTTCGCTAGAAAAACCAATTTTACGAATAATTTCTTTTGTTGACAAACCATTACCAATTAATTCTTCTACTCTAGAAATACGTGCATTAGTTAAATCTTTAATTGGAGTTGTATGAAAATACATTTTGTATAGTTCATTAAATCTTGATAAAGAAAATCCCATTGATTTAGCTAGTTTATCAACACTAATACGATCAGGTATTTGGTACATATTTAAGCGAATATCTTCAAACTTATGTTTCATTTCTTCTGCATACTTTTCTGAATTAAAAGTATTACGATGATGAATTTTTCTTGAAATATTAATAAATAATTCACTTAATTTTTCATCACAAATATATTCCCAACCGATTTCTGACATTTCTTTTTCTCTTTGAATATCCTTAACTTGTTGAGTGATAAAACTAGACATTTTAGGAGTTAAAGGAATATTTAAAGGAAAATTAATGTTTTTTAAAAAACTCTCATCAATTAATGAAAAATCAATAAAGTCATGATTAAGACGATTTTTCTCAACAAAAAACTTTTGTTCTTTCCTTGGTGTAAATAAAATACAAGTTCCAGGGATTGCATCAACTTTTTGATTATCAATAACAAGAGTCACTGGGGAAATAAAATGGAAGAAAATATATCTATAAGATCCATCCGGTCTATCAATCGTAAAAGGTGCATTTTCAATAGTCTGAGGCCCTATATATTCAATTTTAAAAATCATTTATTCCCTCACTTTCTAAGTATACATACTTTTTTACTGACTTTCTATTTCAAAAAAAGTTAATAAATCATAAAAATATTATATCATATTTAAAAAAAGTCAGTCAATATTCTTTAAATTTAGTGCATTTTTTAGCATATTATTATGTTACCGCTTTCACATTTCAATAAAAAAAGTCATAATAATATTATTCTTTATGTATTGTTGAAAGACACCTAAAACATTTAAAATTAGAGTGTAATAAAAGGAGAAATTTATGAAAAAAAATAAATTAACTATATTAACTGTTGCCTTATTAACAACTTTAGTAAGTTGTGGTGATGTTGTTTCAAGTGATAATGGTAATAATGATGGTACAACAACTATTTCTTTCTTTGGTTGGGGAAGCGCAGAAGAACAATCAAATTTCCAAGCATTAGTCGATCAATTTATGATGGATAATCCAGATATTAAAGTTGCTTATACTGCTTCAGCAAGTGATTCATATATGACAACACTTAAAAATAAAGGAAATCAATTACCTGATGTTTTCTATATGCCAGATTATGAATTTATGCAATACGCTGATAGTGGAAAACTTCTTGCTCTTGATTCATATGTAACAGAACAAGAAATCTCTTCAATGTGGGATTTATCTACTAGAATGTACCGTTATGATCGCGATACATTCAAATTAGGAACAGGTTCATTATATGGTTTACCAAAAGATTTAGGTCCTTATGCTATTTGTTATAATAAGGATTTACTAAAGAGTATTATTAAAGATAAGAACTTAGATATTTCTTTACCAGATCCAAATGTTCCAATGACTTGGGATCAATTCATTAAATATTTACAAGCAATTACTGGTGAATATAATAATAAAAACATTTATGGAATTGGTTATTACGAATTAATGGCTGCTGTTTATTCTAATAATGCTGATTTTTTCTCATCTGATGGTAAAAAAGAAACTATTTCAGATAAAAACTTTGTTGATGCAGTTCAATTCATTGCTGATTTATCAACAAAATATCATGTTGCACCATCAGCTGACGAACAATCAAGTCAAAATTCATTCCAAAGATTTTTAAATCAAGGTTGTGTCTTTACTTTCATGGGTCCATGGGATTGTAAGCAATTTTGGAACGATCTAACTTTTGAATTTGATTTAATGCCTACACCAGTAGGTCCAGCTGAAGGAGCAAAATCAACTTCATGGGTTGGTTCAGTTGCATATGCAGTATCCGCTAAATCAACTAAAAAAGAAGCTGCTGTTAGACTTGCAAAATATTTAGCATGTTCAAAAAAATCAAATATCATGAACTATCAATTAGGACAAGCTATTCCAAACATTCGTGAATATGCTGAAAATCAATATATAAATGGTGAAGGTTTAACAGGAAGACAACTTATGCCAGAAAATCGCAAATTATTTGTTGATATTGTTCGTGGAAACGAATATATTCAAGGTAAAAATAGAGTTAAATACTTTGTTTATGATAATACCTTTATTGAAGATCTTGAAGATAATTTAAATACCGTTTTCCAAGGAAGCCAAACTGCTGATGAATTTATTAAATCATATGCAAATAAATACCAAAAAGGACTTGATGAATCCAATAATTATTTATCATAGGATACAAAATGAAAAACAATGTTATTATTTATGGAAATAAGAAAAAAAGCTATAAAGAATCCCTTATAGCTTTCTTATTTATCTTAATTCCTTTAATAGGCTTTTTAGTCTTTACCGCTATTTCAATGGTATATTCAGTTTATTTTTCTTTTACTGATTATAATCCAATTAGAGAAACAACTAAATGGGTTTGGTTTGATAATTATATTAAATTATTTGAAGCAGATAGTTTTCTTGATTTTTGGCAAGGTGAATTTGGTAATGCCATTTTAAATACCATAATATTTTTAGTAACTATTCCAATTGGAATGTTTATTGGTTTACTTCTTGCTACTTATTTAAAAAAGATTGCTCATGGTTCAAAAATATTAAGATTAATTTATTATTTACCTGCAGTTACTTCTGCAGTTGCTATTAATGTAATTTGGAGATATGTTTTCCAAATGGATTATGGATTTTTATACATGCTTACAGGTGTAAATTTACCATGGCTTGGTACTAGTAATCCATGGCTAATTAAATTTGCTATTATGATTAAAAATATTTGGGGAGCAATTGGAGGAACCATGCTTTTATATTTAGCAGGTTTAAATTCAATTTCCGATTCTTATTATGAAGCTGCTTCTATTGATGGAGCCTCAACTGCTAGACAATTTTTTAAAATTACAGTACCTTTAATTAAACCAACTTCTTTTTATTTAATTATTACAGGTATTATTGGTGGGCTTCAATCATATGCAGATTCACAAGTTTTTGCACAAGGTAATCCAGGAGCAAGAACTATCGTGTACTATATTTGGCAATATGGTATTGATAAATCAAAATATGGTTTAGCTTCGGCTGCTTCAACATTACTTGCAATTGTTATTATGATTATTACAATTATTCAATTCAAAAAGACAAAAATATTAGATATTTAGGAGGAAATATGGAACAATTAACAAAAAAAGAACCTTCTAAAAAGATTCAATATTCATCAAAAAAGAAAAAGATTCAAGTAGGATTTATTATTGCTACCATTATTGTTTTAATTGGTGCTCTTACTATGCTTTTTCCATATATTTATATGTTTTTCACTTCATTTAAAACAACTACAGAAGCATTTGGTGAACCTTTAACTTTAATTCCAACTAAATGGGTTAGTGATGCTTATTTAGAAATTGTTAAAGACTCTGGATTTTATATGTCAATTGTTTATACATTAGTAATTGAAATTTCTGTTATTATAATTGGAACATTCTTTTCTACTCTTGCCGCATTTAGTTTTGCAAAATTAAAATTAATTGGCAAAAAAACTTTATTATTAATTATGATGTCATCAATGATGGTTCCATATGCCGCGGTTATGCTACCTCAATATCGAGCTTTCCAAGCATTAAATATGACTGAAACATTATGGCCATTAATCTTACCTGGATTATTTGGCAATATTTCAATGATGTTCTTTTTAATCACATATATGAAAAGTGGTATTCCAGATTCATTAATTGAATCTGCTAAAATTGATGGGGCATCTTATACAAAAATGTTTTTTAAATTAGCTTTTCCTTTATCAAAACCTGCAATTGCAGCTCAAGCAATTTTCTGGTTTGTTGGCATTTGGAATGACTATTTTGGTCCATCAATTTATTTAACTGGAAAAGTAAAAACTTTACAAGTATATTTAACAACTTTAGTTACCTCTAGCTCATCAAATGTTGATTTACCAAAATTAATGGCTGGATCTGTACTTGCTTCTGTTCCTATGATTTTAATTTTCTTCTGTTTCCAAAACTTCTTCATTAATTCAATTGCTTTATCAGGAATGAAAGAATAGTATGAAAAATCCTTATCAAATTAAATTAAAAGATAATTCTATTTATTCTATCGGTGATCCTTTTATTCTTCGATATAATGGTAGATATTATTTATATCCATCTGGATTATATGAAGAAGAAGGTATTAGATGCTTTATTTCAAATGATTTAATTCATTTTGAAGATAAAGGTTTTGTTGTTGAAGACAAAATTTTAAAATGTGCATACGCTCCTGAAGTTATTTATCACGATGGCAATTTCTATTTATGTACTTCACCACTTGGAAATGGGCATTATTTATATAAAAGCGATAATCCACTTGGTCCATTTAAAAGAATTAGTGAAAATGTTAATAATATGATTGATGGAAGTTTTTTCTTAGATGAAAATTTTAACTTAAAATTTTTAAGAGCAGATCATAATGGAATAGCTTTACTTGATATTGAAAATGAGAATCATTTAATTAATAGAAAGAATATTTTACCCGCTGTTTCTAATGGTTGGACTGAAGGACCAAGCTTGTTTTATCGAAATGGATACTATTATATCACATATTGTGGTAATTTCTTAACTTCAACTTCTTATCGAGTTAAAGTAGCTTCTTCAAAACAAAATAATCAAAATTATCTTGTTCAAAATGAACCATTATTAATATCCACTGATAAAGATTTTCATTCATTAGGACATAATAGTGTTTTTCTTGGTCCATCTTTAGATGATTATTACCTAGCTTATCATAGTTTAGTTAATTTAGAAAATGATGGTCATTTCCGTTATTTGAATATTGATAGATTATCTTTTTCTAATCGACATGTTTCATGTAACCCGTGTGAAATAGAACAAAGTAATTTTATTAGACCAGATTTTGAATGTTTTGTTGATGAAAACAATTTATTAATAAAAGATGATTTCTATTTAAGTAAAGATTCAACAAAACAAAAATTCACTATCGAATATAATTTAAAAGGTAATAATACTTTAGTTTTTTCTTATCAAAATTCAAATAAGTATTGCTCAATCGAATTAGAAGATAACTTGATTAAAGTTTATGAAAACAATATCTTATTAGTAAGTAAAAAATTATCAATTAACTTTAATAACTTCCATACATTAAGACTTATAAATGATTCGAAGTTAGAAATATTAATTGATAATGTTCCTATTATTTCATTAAAATCAGTTAATAAAGGAAGAATAGGGTATAAATCTTTAACTGGAGTGTCCTATACCGCCTTTATTAATGAAGCTAATGGTTCTTTACAAACAAAAGAAACAACCTATGTTCCTAATATAATTGAATGTAAATCAACAAATGGCAATTTTAAAAATGATTATTTAGATGAAGCATACATTGTTTTAAAACAAAATAAAAAAGTAAATTATAAAATTCAGACAAAAAATAGAAAAATTAGATTAGTCTATTTATTGTTAAAATCAACTTCCAAAGGAAAAATATTATTAACTTGTAATAAAAGTAAAAAAATAATCAATATTAATCCTCAAACTGATGAATATGAATTTATTAATTATTATTTAGATGAATTAATGATTAATACTGGTATATTATCAATTAAATTATTAGAAGGAAACGTCTCTTTTAAAAGAATAATAATTAAGGATAAAATAAAAAATAATTTCACTCAAGAAGAATATCATTTTACCAAACCTTGTTTAATTCAATCATTTGATTTTGAATTTAACTCATTTACAAGGAATTCATTATTTGGTTTAATTTTAAACGCTAGTAATTATTCATCTCATTCATCAAATAACGAACCAAAATATATGGGTTATTTGATTGGCTTTATCAACAATTTACTTGTTATTGAACATGTTCAATATGGTAAAACAAGAATTTATGATAAACCAATAGATATTAAATTACATCAAAAATATAATCTAAAGATTTATTATTATAATTCTATTTTAAAAGTATACTTAAATGGAGAACAAATAATTCAAACAACTTTAAATTATGATGATGTATATGGATATGGAGGCTTTTTTATAAATAGAGAAGCAGATGTCCAATTAACAAATTACAAGGAGGAAACAAAGTGAAAAAAATAACATTATTACTACCATGTCTATTTTTACTTGCATGCTCAAATCAATCTTCAGAAACAAATTCATCAGGTTTCATTAATAACTCTGGAGAAATACCATCAATTAACTTAAATGATGCTGAAGATTATAATCCAAATAAAGAAGAAAATGGTGATCAATTTAATTTTGATGGAAATTATACTGCTCCTGAGTTAGTAATTGATGGTTATAAAAACGATTCCCAATGGCAAAATTCTTCTCCAAAAGTTATTTTTGGTGCACAAAACAATGCTAGTATGATTATGTATCGAGGAGAAAGTGCTTTATTTTGTTTCTTTGAAGTCAATGATATTGATATTCAAACTGTCGGAAACAATAACGGAGATGATGTAACTAAAGGTGATTCAGTAGAAGTTTATTTTGACTTTAAAAATGATGGATCTAATAAACCTCAATCTGATGATATCCAAATTAATATTGGTGCACACGGCAAAACTAGAATCTTTGTTGGATCTAATGGTCAATGGGGCTCATGGAATGGATTATTAGACTATAGCATTGTTTTAGATGGAACTTTAAATAATGACACTGATAATGATAAAGGATATGCAGTAGAATTAATGATTCCATATGCACAAGTTGGTATTAGTAAAAATTCTACATTTGCTTTTTCAGTAGGGCATGTTGAAAGAGGAAAAGATTCCACTAATGAAACTTTACCTTACACTTGGGGAGGATTAACTTATGAAGGTTCATTTGTTGATCCACAATCACCAGCAACTTATGTTGTTTATCAAGGTAATAATTTTTATTCTCGAGATAATGTCCCAATGAATCAAATTAACATTACTGGCACAATTATAGATCAACAAAATAACAAAGTTGAAAACGCTAAAGTAAAAATTAATGATCAAGAAACATTGACTACTAAAGATGGAAAATATACTTTAACTAATGTTGATCCAAATAATAATACAATAGTTGAAATTTCTAAAGATGGCTTTAAAACATATACAAAGGAATTAACTTCTACTTTATTAAAATCAACAAAAACTGGAAGTTTAAATTTAGATTATGTTTTAATTAACAATTCTTTACAAATCAAAAAAACAATTTCTGGTATTGTAAAAAATCCTTCTGAAGGAATTATTCAAGATTGTTTAATTGAAATTGATAATCAAAAAATTTTAACAAATAATGAAGGTAAATTTTCTATCGAAGTTGTTCTTGATAACGATTTAATTTTAACTGCTTCTAAAGAAAATTATAAAACTTCTTCCACCACTTTATCATTAATTGATATTGTTTCAAAGAATTCTTTAGATTTAGGAACTATTGAATTATATTCTCCTTCTTCCAGTTTTACTTTTGGAGGTAGTAGAGGAATAACAAAAATAACTAGTGAAGTGTATCGTGGATTTGAAGGAATTAATTTTACTTTCAAATCAAGTCAAGCCATTTCTAATGGTGATCATGTTGAATTATTTATCGATACAAATTCTTCTTTCCATGGAAGAGATGATTCTGATTATCGAATTGATTTTAAATCCGACAGTAGTTTTTCAATTGTAAACTTTGGTAATGGTAGCAACAATATTCCTTCTACTTCTAAAATAATTAATAATGCTTACTTAAAAGGTACTACTTACTATATGGATGTATTTATTCCTTATACATTCTTAAGTATTTCACCAACTGATATTATTGGTATTTCTTGTGGAGTATGGTCTGAAGCAAATAAAGATTGGGATGGTTGGAGTTATGCAGGAGCTGGTTTTGAAGATTATGTAGCCCCTGAATACACTGATCAATATTGTCGAATTAGTTTAGATAATGGATTATATAGAGCTATTAACAATCAAATTAAAGCCACTAAAATTTATGGCCGAATAGTTGATAGCAATAATAATCCTGTTTCAATTGCTTTAATTAATAGTAAACAAGTTAATGAAGATGGAAGTTTTGCTATATGGGCCATAAATGGTAGTGATTTCGAACTAATAATCACTGCAAATGGTTATATAAGTCAAAAAATTAAAATTTTAGGCACCGATTTAAATGGAAATGCTTTAAAGAAAACAATTACTTTATCAAAAGGAGAATGTTTAATTAAGGGAACATGTAATGTTAATGGAGCAAAAGTTTATTATCAAGAAAATCCAAACATTTTTACTTATGTAGAAAATAATACTTATTCACTTGCTATTCCAACTTCATCAAACGCTCATATTGTTTTTGAAGCCAATGGATATAAAACTTTAACCAAAGCAATTGGTAAAGCAAGTTTAGTTAATCCAACTTATACTTACAATTGCATTATGGAGGCAAACTAAAATGAAAAAAATTAATAAAATATTACTTTCAACATTATTTCTTTTAACAGGTTGTAATGATGTAAATGATATAGAAACTATAAAAATATTTTCTCATTTAGGAAAAATTGAAGAACAAGAAACCTTTAATAACAAATTCGATGAAACAAAAATTCCTGGACAATGGTCTGAATATGGTGTTGGCGATCCTTTCGTTTATCGATTTAATGGAAGATATTATTTATATTGTTCAACAAAAAACTTTGAAACAGGAGTTAGAGGTTGGGTTTCTGATGATTTAATTAATTGGGAACAACTAACTGGAGAGGGATTAGAAACAGGTTATGTTAGTAATGATGCCTGTACAACCACTGCCTATGCTCCAGAAGTAATCTATTATGATGGTTATTTCTATATGCTTCAATCTCAAGGTGGAAATGGACATTATTTATTAAAAGCGGATAAACCAGAAGGACCATTTATTAAAGTTAAAGATAATTTTGGTGAATCAATTGATGGATCATTCTTTTTAGATGATGATGAACAATTATATATGTTAAGAGCTTCAAATACCGGAATTAGATTAATCAAATTTAATGATGATTTATCTATTGGAGTTTCTAAAAACCTTGATAATACACAACTTGGTGGTTGGACTGAAGGGCCTTATTTATTAAAAAGAGATGGAATATATTATTTAACATATACAGGTAATAATGTTATTTCCGAAGGATATAGAGTTGGTTATTCTTACGCTACAGGAGAACTATTCGATCGATCAGCATTTACAGAAGGCGATACAATTTTACTTAGCACCGATACTGATTTTAAAGGTTTAGGACATTCATCAACTGTGCTTGGTCCTGATTTAGATTCATATTATATCGCTTACCATAATTTAAATTCTTCAGGTGGACCAGATCGTAGTTTCAATATTTCTAGATTATCTTTTTCCGGTACAGAAATGTGTGTTGATTACGCTTCTTTACACAATAACTATAAACCTAAAAAGGCTACTTTTATTGCTCAAGATGAAACTTCATTAACTAAAGAAAATAATTTTATCCTTTCAAATATTGAAACAAGTAATATATTTACTTCTGAATATAATTTTACTGGTGATAATACAAAATTTATTTTCTCTTATCAAAACAATGATAACTATGCATATGTAGAAATAAATAATAAAACTTTAAATTTTTCTAAAGTTGAAAATGGTCAAACAAATCTTATTACTAGTGAATCATTAAAGAAAAATTATGATTTAAACAAATTGCATACTATAAGAATCGCATATAAAGATAATAAAACATCAATATATTTTGATAATATGAATAAAATTACCACACTAGATACTTCTTTAGCAAAAGGTAAAATTGGCTATATTAAATCAAATAATACAAATATTTACTATACAGCTTTTTCTAATGTTGCTTTTGGAACTTCAAGCAATGATGAAGTCTTTCAACAAAAAGTATTAGCCAATAACTATTACTATTCTTCTTTTTCAAAAAATTCTGGTTTAATTGAAGAAAAAATTAATGATGATGACGAATATGGTGATTACTTTAATGGTAAACTCAATAGCTATGATTTAAAACTCTCTAAAAAAGATTATGCTATTTATCGTATGTCAGTTAGTGAAGATGGAATCTATGGACTAGATTTTATTCTAGATCAAAAATATGCAAATAAAAAATTAATTATTCAAGTCGATGAAAATAAACCTATTAGAATGACTATTCCTTCTAGTAATGATGCTTCTTTCCAATATGTCAAAAGTTATATTGGCGATATAAATTTAAGTAAAGGTTCTCATTACATCACTATTATTGGTGACGATGAAATTGCTTTCCATTCCTTTGAAATTTTTAAATCTTCTGCTTCTTGGCCAAAATTTGAAAACGATTTATCTAGTTATGTTTCTAAAGGAGCTAAATATATTAACTCTTGGAAATTATTAGATAATGGTCATTATGCTTTAGCAGGTAATAGAAACTTAATGTATTTTGGTGATGGAACATTTACTGACTTCACTCTTGAAGTGGATATTAAACTAGTTGGTGAAACTCAAGCTAATACTTGTGGAGTTATTTTAAGAGCTAATAATCCAGCCTTCGCTTCAAACGATACAATGGCTTCCATTCAAGGTTATTATTGTGGATTCAATAACTCAAAAACATTCATTTCTAAATGTGATTACAATCATTCCGATATTGATATTTCAGCTGATGCATTAAAAATTAATTCTGATGAATACCATCATTTAAAAGTAGTAATAAGAAATAATCATATTAGTTTAGATTTAGATAATGGTAAAAGTAAATTAGAGTACTCTGATTCAATTGGTTTTAGTCATGGTAATATTGGTTTATATACCGATGGTGCTGCGGCTATTTATAAAAACATAAAAATATATCATTAGGAGGACATATGAAACAAACAAAAAAATTACTCTTAGTTTTTTCCATGTTAGCTTTAATAAGCTGCGGAACTTCTTCAACTTCTGAAGAAAATAACAATTCTTCTAGTTATCAAACAAGCAATACTTCAACTACAACAAGTCAATCATCTTCAAGTACTACTTCTAAAGAAGAAAAACAAACTATTACTGGTAAAGTATCTCATTTTATCGATGGCAATTTAGAAAATGTTGATGTTAAGATATCTTCTTTAAAAGATAGTATTAAAACAAATAGTGAGGGTTTATTTGAAATCAAAGATATTGAAATTGATAAAAAAGCCACTATTACTTTTTCTAAAGATGGTTTTATTTCTATCACAAGAAAATTATCTGAGTTTTCTTCTTTAACAAATTTAGATATCTCATTAGCAAAAAATGGTACAGAATTTGGTAAATTAGTTAGCAAAACATGGACAAATTATGAAGCATTTACTGGTTCGATATCTCGTAGTAAAGAAGGAATATATGTCTTACTTTCTTCAGAAAATACAGTCTTTACTTCTGAAGATAGAAATTCAAGAATTGAAGTATATATTTCTACTAACGAAGTTTCTAATAAACAAGATAAAAATGTCACCAAACTTGTCATTTATAAAAATGGTGATGTTGATGTTTCTTCTTATGGAAGAGAAATTGATACTTCAAAAGGAGAAGCAAAAGCAAGTGTTGACACTTCAAACAATAAAACAAATATAACTTTATTAATTCCTTATAATGTAATTAATTCAACACAAGAAAGCATTATTGGTGTCTCAATGGGATTGTGGTCAGAAACTGATATTGATTGGGCACCAATGAATGCTTTACAATCTAATAATATCGCTTCTGTGGAAGATCCAAGCCAATATGTTAGAGTTGATAAAAATAATAATTGCTTTAGATGTATCATGAATTGCTATCCAGAAG
>FR889462.1:13824-14667 GCA_000432895.1 Firmicutes bacterium CAG:449
TGAATTGCTATCCAGAAGATTTACCTTATGATAAAGATGAATTAACTAAGGACTATCCTATTAATTTTGCTGATCCAAGTACTTCAAATAAATCACAAGCTGCCGATGATATTTATGTAAAATATACTAAAACATCAACAAGCTTTGTATTTGATATGATTGGTTTTGGTTCTTTTGAAGATAGTGAATATATTAAATTAGTTGTTCATACTTCAGAAAATAATAAAGCTGGTTGGGGACTTAATGAAGATGATGTAACTTTCTTAATCAACAAACAAAAGGCCACTAAAAAGAATAATTTAACTGATTTCTGGCAATATTCAAATTTTGCTGCTGATGAAACTAATGCAAATCACGCACCTACTTATAATGAACCAAATAAAAATTATTTCACATTACAATTTGAAGTAGACTTTAGCGAACTTTCTTCTTATGAAGAAAATGGTGTTGTTGCAATCGGTTTATGGGAATTTGAAAATGGAGTCATTTATGATGCTACACCATTTACAGATGCAATGTTTAATAATGGTGTTCCAGTTGGTGACCTCGCAAATCAAGGAAATTATGTAAAAATTCAAACTAAAACAATAACTGTTAATAAAGAAGAATTAACTAAAGATTATAAAATTGAATTTTCAATAGGTGGTGGAGATGTATTCGCTAAAGTTGATAGAAAAGATGAAGTTTTAAGTTTAAATTTAATTTCTTTTAATGCATTTAATGATACTGATTTTATTAGATTTATTATTAAACCTAACACAGCCATAGCAAGTGGAGTTTGGGCATTAGATAGTAATGATGTTTCTATTGTTATTTATAAAAATGCATCTTATATTAGTTTAG
>FR889462.1:14684-17223 GCA_000432895.1 Firmicutes bacterium CAG:449
GCGCTACATCTTTTTGGGATAATGAATCTAACCAATTCCATGATAATACCACTACATTAAACAATGTTAATTATCAAGAAGAAAGTCAATATTGGACTTTATCATTAGATATTGATTATACAGAATTAGGTTCTGAAGTAAATAAAAATACCCCAATGGATGGATTACTTGTTAAATTTTCACCTAGCATTGAAAATAATGGATTTAAGCAAAATGGAAATGCTCTTGGTGATATAGCCATTCAAAATAACTACTTTATTCTTTAATTTAATTTGTTTTTAGGCTATCATTTAGATAGCCTAAAATTATATAAGGAGAAACCCATGCAAAAAGAAAAAGAATCAATGGTTGGAAGAAGATTATACGCTTTAATTATTGACACATTATTATTAATCGTTGTGGGATTTTTAGTATTATATATTGTTTGTAAAATTTTTAATAATGTAACTGATTTAAATGAAGTAGTGCAAAGATTTAATGAAAATTATAAATTATATAAAGAAAACCCTACTGATCAGTTAAGGCATATGTTACAAATAGATCAAACTTATATTATAAAAATGTGGTTTTTTATTATTGTAATCACTTTATTTATCAGTGGATTAATTGTTTATTTAATCATTCCCTTAATCTTACAAAAAGGACAAACATTAGGCAAAAAAATTGCTAAAATTGTTATTATTACAGATAAAAATAAATATATTCCATTCTATTTATTAATCTTAAGACAAATATTAGCTATCATCATTAATGTAATTTTAGGAGTGTTTACAATAGGAATAGTTCCATTAATTAATTTACTTGTTTGCATTTTACAAAAAGACAATAAATGCATTTATGATTTAATTTGTAAAACAGAAGTAATTGATGGAAAATTGCCTATTGAAATAGTAAATGCATTAAACAAATAAAAACATTAATTTTCTTTTAATTTATTGACACTAGTTATATATTAATATAAAATATCCATTGTGTCTAGCGATATATTAGGAGGTGTGTATCAATGGCAGTACCATTTAGAAGAACATCAAAAACTACAAAAAGAATGCGTAGATCACATTTAGCTTTAGCTGTTACAGGTTTAACAACTTGTAGTCATTGTGGAGCAACAATCACTGCACACCGTGTTTGTCCAAAATGCGGTTATTATGCAGGAAAACAAGTTGTAGCAAAGTAATAAATAGTTTTTGAATTGAAGCCTTATAAAAGGCTTTTTTTATTGTTTTTTTTTGGTATAATTTTAATAGGAGAAATTTAATATGAATTATAACAAATATATTGATCACACATTATTAAAACCAGATTGTTTAGATAAAGATATTGAAAAATTATGCTCAGAAGCTAAAGAATATGATTTTGCTTCTGTTTGTGTTAATTCTTCATATGTGAAAAAATGTGTTGAATTATTAAAAGGTACAACAGTCAAAGTTTGTACAGTTGTTGGTTTTCCTTTAGGCGCTTGCTCAACTGAGGCTAAACTTGCAGAAACTAAAAAAGCTCTTGAAGATGGTGCAAGTGAAATTGATATGGTCATCAATATTTCAAGATTAAAATGTCATGATGATAAATATGTTGAAAATGAAATTTCAGTATTAAAAAAAGCTTGTGGAAATAATGTTTTAAAAGTTATTATTGAAACTTGTTTATTAACTGATGAAGAAAAAATTAGAGCGTGTTTAGATGCAGTTAACGCTCATGCTGATTTTGTTAAAACATCAACTGGTTTTTCAACTGGTGGAGCAACTGTTGAAGATGTTAAATTAATGAAACAAACAGTTCAAGATAAAGCATTAGTAAAGGCTTCAGGTGGAATTAAAGATAAAGATACATTCTTAAAAATGATTGAAGCAGGCGCAAGTAGAATCGGTGCTTCAAAAGGTGTAGAAATAATTAAAGAATTAAAAAAATAAAAATTTATGAATATTCTTCTTAAATGTGATTAAACTAACATTGGTGAACAATAAGATTTAATTTCTAGCAATAAATCTTTATAAGTTTGTCACCTGCTAAGAAGAAATCAAATGTCGATAAAAAAATTGACATAATGCTAATTTTAATATTAATATTAAAGTGCGCATAGAATTCTTCTTACATGTAAGGAGGATTCATGGTAAATAAAATAGGTGTTCTTGCTGGTGGCATGGTGATTGGAATGCTCATATTAGTTGGATGTGAACCTTTATATCAAAGGCTAACTGAGACTAAAGATGATTGCATGAAAAAAATGTCAAAAGTAAAAACAAAAGCAGAAACTTCATTAGCAGATGTTAAGCAAAAAGTCACACTTAAAACGGATAACACCCTTGATTCAATGGACGAAAAAATTGATGATCTAATAAAATATGTCGATAATATTGATATCAGTAAGTTAAAAGGTAAGTCTAAGATGTTACTAATGGACATGAAACAAAAGTTAATGACCTTAAAGCAAAAATAAACTATTCACCATAAAAAGCGCAGCTAGGCGCTTTTTTTATTTATAGATAGGAGGAAAAATTATGGACCAAGATTATTTAAAAAGAAGAGTTACAATATATCA
>FR889462.1:17294-23840 GCA_000432895.1 Firmicutes bacterium CAG:449
AACAAAGAAAATGTTACTGAAGAAACAAAAATTAAAGTTATGGAAGTCATTGAAAAATTAGGTTATAAACCTTCTGCAATTGCTCAAGGTTTAGCTAAATCTAAATCAACAAATGTTGGTATTGTAATTCCTAATTCAATGCATATGTATGTTGCTTCTATGCTTTCAGGAATGGTTGATATTGCTAAAATTTATGGCTTTCAAACTACTTTATTTACAACCACTCAAAACACTGAAGAAGTAAGTGACGTTGTGGAAAGTATTATATCTAGTAATGTTGATGGTGTCGTTGTTTTTGATGACCAACTATCAGAAAAAGATATTGATAAGCTAGTTAATTATGGCACACCAGTCTCGGTTATTGGGCGTGAAGTTATTAAAGAAAATGTTGCTTCAATTCCTCTTGAATATGAAAATTCAATTAAGCAAATTATTAATGAACACTTTGAAAATGGCAATGAAGAAATTTACTTCCTCCATATTATTAATAATAGTTCAGCAATGATGAATACATTAGAAGCTCTTTGTTTAGAAGAATGTAAGAAATTAAATAAAGAAAATTTATTTAAGAAAATTGAAGTAGAAGATTCATATTCAAAAACATTTGAGCAATTTAAAGAATATTTTAAAGAAAATAAAACAGGCTTTTTCATTGCACCAAGGGACACCATTTCTTGTGGAGTAGCTAATGCCGCTAATGAAAATGGAATTTCTATTCCAAATGAAGTTCAAATTGTTTCTGTTATAGGAACTAAATATTCTACTATTGTTAGACCAACCTTAACCACCTTTGAAATCGATATGTATGAAGTTGGATCAATTG
The DNA here is from genome assembly GCA_000432895.1 of Firmicutes bacterium CAG:449. Taxonomy (GTDB): domain Bacteria; phylum Bacillota_I; class Bacilli_A; order RFN20; family CAG-449; genus CAG-449. The sequence goes on from FR889462.1 coordinate 18,118, forward strand.
CTATGAGAATGCTTACAAAATTATTAAATGGTACTCTAAAAAATAAATCATATCCATTCTATTCAACAATTCAACATCGTTCATCTACTAAATAATGAAAAAACTTATTTTAACAGTTATTTTTTGTTTAATTTCCTTAGTTTTATTTATTCTTTCTATTTTTATAAAAGAAGTTAATGGAATTTTATTATCATGTGGGCTTATTACTTCTGGTATTAGTTTTTTATTTATATATTATTTTTTTCAAAAAGAAAAATATTCTTTTAATATTATTATAGGAATTGTAATATCTCTTTTAGGAATAGTTTCTTTGGTACTTAGTGTTTTATGAAACTATCGTTTTACATTTACTTAAGTAAATGATATTGTTTAATAGTAAGGATTTTTTATGATAAATTGTTGTATTGCAAACTTAAATTTTACATTCTGTTATGTTTCAAAATTGATGCACCATCAATTACAAAAATATATTACATCTGAAAAAGGTGATATAATTATCTCCACAGAAATTGTCGATAATCTCGATTTTCCAAAAGAAGAAGCAAAATATCATTCAAAATATTATGATATTTATGAGATAAATAATGAGATAATTCAAGTTCAAAAATTTGAAGATGGCTCGTTTATTGGAATAATAATCTATCGAATTAATTCAGCAACTATTTTATTAACTAAAGAAAATCTTGGGCAAAAAGAATATGTTTTAAGTGAATATGCATTTATGTATTTTATTTTAAATAAACAAGATGCCATACTCATCCATTCTTCTTCATTTAAATATCTTGATAAAGGTATTTTACTAATCGCTAGTAGTGGAGTAGGAAAATCTACCCATGCTAGGCTTTGGAAAGAACATGTAGGAATAGAACAAATTAATGATGATAAAAATATAATTATCAATGAAAATAACACTCTTTATATTTATGGTAATCCTTGGAGTGGAAAATACTTAATTGATGAAAATAAAAAAATCAAATTAACAAATTTTGTTTTTATTCATAGAAGTGAAAATAATTCAGTAAAAAATATTACTAAAAAAGAAGAATTTCTTTTACTTATTCCTCATATTACTAACTCATCATTTATGTATAGTCGAGAAAAATGGAATAATATGACAAATAAACTTATTGAAATAAATGGATGTATTTTAAATTGTAATATTTCTTATGATGCAGTAGATAAATTAAAAGAATATTTGGAGGCAAATTAAAATGAAATTATGTGATAATTATGTAATGAAAAATTTAGCTAATGAAACAATTCTTGTTCATCAAGATGAAAAGAATGTTGATTTTTCAAAAATTATTAACCTAAATGAAATTGCAGTTTTTATTATAAACAAAATTCAAGAAGGATTAAATACCTTAGAAATTTGTAAAGCTATTACAAAAGAATACGATATTGATGAAAAAACCGCAAAAGAAGATACCGAAAACTTTATTAAAAAATTATTAGAATTAGGAATTATTAATGAATAACATTGTAGATTTAGTTCCCATATTAAAAGAAACATTAGACAATAATAAAAATTTTATTATGCCTGTAAGAGGCACTAGTATGCTTCCTTTTATTTATGAAACAAATCATGTTATTTTGACTAATCCAACAAATCTAAAAAAAAATGATATTATCTTCTATCAAAGAAATGATGGTAGTTATGTTTTACATCGTATCTATCAAATAAAAAAAGAGCACTATGTTCTTCTTGGTGATAATCAAATTAATAAAGAAGAGCCTATTTATTATAAACAAATTATTGGAAAAGTTATTGCTATAAAAAGGAAAAATAAAACTGACTATTTAAATAGTTTCTCATATAAACTTTATCTTTTCTTTTGGCATAGTTTATTAATTAGAAAAATCTTTTTTCCATTAACACGGAGAATAAAAAATGTCTAATAAAAAATATATTCTTATTTTATCCATTATTAATATATTTCGTTCAATTTTTCTTGTAAGTCAAGCCTTGGCAAGTAAATTATTAATTGATGCCGCAATCAATAATACAAGAGTGCTTTTTTATGCTTTAATTTTTGGTGTATTAATAATTTGTAATATTGTTTTAAGTTTACTATTTTTATTTATTAGAAATAAATTTTCTTTAAAAATTGAAGTTAAAATGAAAGAGGACATCTATAATGAACTATTAAAAAACGATGTTAATGAAGCTAAAAAATTCCATTCAGGTGAAATCACTAATGTCTATTTAAATGATATTCAAAATATTAAAAATGGTTTATGCCAAACTATACCTAATGTGTTTTTATACGCTTCAAGATTCCTTTTGTCTTTATTTGCTTTAGCTTACTTAGATTATAAAATTTTATTTATCTTATTACTTTTTGGTTTAATAGTCGTAATTTCCGCTAGAATATATTCAAAAATATTAAAAAAATACCATAAAATGGCTTTAGAAAACGATGGAAAACTTAATGCTTATATGCAAGAAAGCTTTGAAAATATTAAAATAGTTAAAGCTTTAAATGCAGAAAAAAACTTATCATCTTCTTTACACGATAGAATAAAAGAAAATTATTCTATCAAAGATAAAAGAAATAAATTATCTATTGTTGGTCATGGTGGATTATATGTTTTAATGGAAATTTGTGCAGCTTTTGTAATGATTTATGGAGCGTTTGGTATTGTTCAAGGATTTTTAACTTATGGTTCTTTAGTAGGTTTATTACAAGTTATAAGCTACTTTGAAACACCTTTATCAATGTTTAGTTCATTAATTACAAATTATAATGCTTATAAAGTTAGTGAAAATAGAATTCAAGAATTATACAATATTAAAAATGAATGTAATCAAATTGAAATAAATGATTTTGATGAAATCATCTTTGAACATGTTGATTTTTCTTATGATCAAAATGTAATATTAAAAGATTTTTCTTTATCAATTAAAAAATATGATACAATTCTTTTAAAAGGACATTCTGGATGTGGAAAAACTACCTTATTTAATTTGCTTTTAGGTTTTATTTCACCTAATAAAGGAACAATTAAAGTTAAATATAATAATAAATTTTATGATATCAAAGAATGTCGAAATCTTTTTTCTTATGTAGCTCAAGAAAACATTCTCTTCAGTGGTACTATTGAAGAAAATGCTAAATTATTTATTGAAAATTATCAAGAAGATAAATTTATTAATTCATTAAAAATAGCCTGTATTTATGATGAAATTAATCAAAAACCAAATAAATTAAAAACTATTTTAAATGAAAGAGGTAATGGATTATCTTTAGGACAAATTCAAAGAATTCTTCTTGCTATCGCTTTAGAAAAAAATAATCAAATTTTATTACTCGATGAATTTACTTCCGCTTTGGATAAAGAACTAGAAAAAAATATTGTTAATAATGTTTCTTGTATCAATAAAACAAAAATAATTATTACTCATCGTGATATTGATTTACCAAATGCAAAAACAATTTTTTTAGGTGAAGAATATGATTGAAGCATATCAAACTGTTTTAAAACTAATAGATGCAGGGTTAAAAGAAAAAAACATTTCAATTTCTGAATTAAAAATAACTAAAGTTGTTGCTAGAATTTTAAAAGAACAAACATTTTTACCTTTTTTATATAAAGTAACTGCAGAAGAAAAATTTAAAACATTTTATTTTTTAAGTGCATTATATTCTGAAGAAATTGATAATTTAACTTCTTTAGTTAAAAATCTTTTTGATGCAAATAATATTGATCATATATTTTTAAAAGGGACAGTAATTAGAAAATATTACAATGATCCATATTTAAGAATGTTAGGTGATGTTGATGTTTATATCAATGAGCGTGACTTAAAAAAAGCCACTAAAATATTAAAAAATAACGGTTTTAAATTTTTAGAAAGATGTTCTCATCACTTATCATTTTCTTATAAAAACATTGAATTTGAATTGCATTTTCATTTAATTGAAGTCACAAATCCTTTTTATGAATATTTTAGTAAACCATTTTCTCATTCTCAAAGACAAGATCATAATACCTATTCTCTTGATATAGAATACCATTTCGTTTTTATTATTGTTCATTATATGAAGCATTTATTAGATGGTGGAGCAGGTTTAAGACCTCTATGTGATATCTATGTTTTAATAAATAAATTTAACTTAGATTTAACCAAAATTAAAAATATTTTTAATCAATATAAATATACTAATTTTTTTAATACCATTTTAAATATGCTTGATTATGTTTTTTCTTATCATAAATATGAATATATTAAAAATGAAAAAACAGAAGAATTAATTGAATACACTTTAAAATCAGGAATNNACTTTAAAATCAGGAATTCATGGATTTGGAAAAGATAACAATAAAGTTAAAAATAAACAAATTGCTCAATCAAATTCAAAAATTAAATATTTATTTAAATTATGGTTTATTCCTGTTAAATCGTTATTTGCTTTTTATCCATGGACAAAATCAATTATTTTAATTCCTCTTGGTTATCTATTCAGATTATTTCATTTAATCTTTAAAAGACAAGATAAATTTAAAGAGTTAATGTCAAATAAAAATAATGATAATAAAATGCAAGAATTATTAATTAAAACAGGAGTTAAATATGAATAAACTCATTGATTACGAAAATACGCTAGTGGATAAAATAAAAAAAATGCCAGAAAGAAAGAAAATTAAAGAAATTGAAAATCAAATATTTCAAAATGAAAAATCACTATCTTTAATAAAAAATTTTCAAAACGCTCAAGAAGATTATTCTTTTTGTTTAAGAGTGTTGAAAAACGATCAAAAACTAATTAAAGAAAAGCAAGATCTACTTTATAAAGCAAAATTAGAAATGGATAATGATAAACTAATAAAACAATATAATGACTTATTAAAAACTATTAATGAACCTTTATATTATTTAGAATTTAAATTAATTTCTTTATTTCAAAAAAGAGGTCATCATCAATGTTAAGAATTATATCTGGTAAGTATCGTCATATGATTATTGCTACTCCTAATGTAAATACCACTAGACCAACAACTGATAAAGTTAGAGAAGCTTTAATGTCCGCTTTAGGTGATAAATTAATTAATTCTACAATTTTAGATTTATTTGCTGGCTCTGGAGCATTAGGCTTAGAATCATTATCAAGAGGCGCTAAAAAAGCCATCTTTTGTGATAATAATTATCTTGCCTATAAAACAATTAAAGATAATATTTTAAAACTTAAAATCGAAGAAGAAACAGAAGTTCATAAATGCTCTTATCAACAATTGTTAAATACATTAAATGAAAAAATCGATATTGTCTATCTTGATCCACCATATGCAAAAATTGATTTATATCAAGCAAAAATTGATTTATATCAAATAGTAACTGATTTTTTAATTGAACATCAATTATTAAATAAAGATGCAATTGTTGTAAAAGAATGCAATAAAGAATTACCATTTGATGAAAGATTTTCTTATCATAAAAGATATCAATATGGTACTATACATGTACTTATAGAAAGGAAATAATATGAAAATTGCAATTTATCCAGGAAGTTTTGATCCTATAACAAATGGGCATTTAGATATCATTTTAAGAGCAAGTAAATTATTTGATAAAATCTATGTTTGTATTGCTAAAAACTCTTCCAAACAATCATTTTTTTCTTTAGAAGAAAGAGTTAAAATGGTTGAAATTGCCACACAAGATTTTGAAAATGTTGAAGTAATTTCAACCGATGATTTAATTGTTAATGTTGCTAAAAAAT
>FR889462.1:23853-24104 GCA_000432895.1 Firmicutes bacterium CAG:449
AAAAAATTAAATGCCACAGCAATTGTGCGTGGTTTAAGAGCAGTTACTGATTTTGAATACGAATTTCAATTAGCCGCGGCTAATGAATATATTGATCAAAATATTGAAATGGTTTTCTTAATGGCTTCTCTAAGTAAAAGTTTTATATCCTCCTCATCGATTAAAGAATTTTTTACTTATAATGTTGATGTATCAAGTTTAGTTCCAAATATTGTTATAGAAATGTATAATAGCAAACAGAAAAAATAAAA
>FR889463.1:0-156 GCA_000432895.1 Firmicutes bacterium CAG:449
ACTACAATTGGTGAAGATGCATTTAGAAATTGTAGTTCTTTAGAAAGTATAGAAATTCCAGATAGTGTGACTACAATTGGTGAAGATGCATTTGGAAATTGTAGTTCTTTAATAAGTATTGTAATTCCAAATAGTGTAACCACAATAGGTAACTAT
>FR889463.1:227-608 GCA_000432895.1 Firmicutes bacterium CAG:449
ATTGTGAAATTGATAGTGAACCAAGTGGATGGTCGATAATTTGGAAAGATTATTATACAAAAGTTTATTTTAATGATGAATGGCATTATGATGAAAATGGTAATCCATTAGCAAATAATTAATTGGAGAAAACAAAATGCGTGTTAAAGTTAATAATAGTAAAAAAAGAAGTTTTAATTGCTTAGGAGGAGAAATACTATCAAAAATAGGGTTGTCTTTTTATATATGTTATTTACATTATATTAATTTTAATCAAAATGATAAAAGATGGCAAAATTTAACTAATGGAAGTGTAAAAAGTAGAATTAATAAGATTGAAAAAAATACAAATTATGCAGATATATGGTTAAATGAAGGAATTAAAGCAAAAAAAGTAAGCAG
>FR889463.1:626-1250 GCA_000432895.1 Firmicutes bacterium CAG:449
GCAAAAAAAGTAAGCAGTAATAAGTTAGGAATATCTGTAAATGAAGTAAATAGCTACGCCCAAAAACTTTTAAATAAAGGAGTTAATAATTTAAAATTTAAATAAAATTTATATTGAAAAGTTTCATTTGTCTAAATTATTTTCATTAATTATTAAATTATACAAAAATTGAGATTTTCGGCATTTTTAATGTTTTAAAAATTGAGATTTTCGGCAAAACTATGCTATAATTAGATAAAAATTAGGAGGCATAAAATGTCTGAAAGAATTTTTGAACGTAAAATATATCAAAAAATGTTAGATTGGAAAAACGAATCTAATGGGAAAACAGCACTTCTTATTAAAGGAGCCAGACGTGTTGGAAAGTCAACTATTGCAGAAGAATTTGCTCAAAAAGAATATTCAAGTTATATCTTGATTGATTTTTCTATTGCACCAAAAGAAGTTCATAATTTATTTAAAGATTTATCAGATTTAAATTACTTATTTTTACGTCTTCAATTAATTTATCATGTAAATTTAGAAAATAGAAAATCAGTTATTATTTTTGATGAAGTTCAAAAGGAACCACTTGCAAGACAAGCAATAAAACATTTAGTTAAAGATGGTAGATATGATTATATT
>FR889464.1:0-749 GCA_000432895.1 Firmicutes bacterium CAG:449
TATTTCTATCAGATTCATTTTATAAAGTGGTGACCCGAGGGAGATTCGAACTCTCGGCCTACGGCTTAGAAGGCAGTTGCTCTATCCACTGAGCTATCGGGCCAACGCTTTATTATAATAGCACAAAATTAAATAAAAACAATAGTTTTTTAATTTTTTTTAAATAAAGCATTATAATTCGATTTCATTATAATAAATCGAACTTACTTGTTGATCTTCTTCTTGATAAATACCTTCAACAAGTAAAGTTTCACCTTCAATGGAGAAAGACACTTTTTCTTCTTTTTGCATTAAATCAAGAGATAACATTACAAGTTCATATAAATCTTTATTTACTGTATTTTCATCAATTAAAGCCGATGAATTAACTTTTAAATTAAACTTTTCATTTTCTTCTTGAATGGAGGAAATTTCTTTATACAAATCAAGATTTTGTAATTGATAATTTGATGGTAATTTTTTAAATAAGCCATTAACAAACGTAATATTATCTGATTTAACAAACGTAATATTATCTGATTTACCTTTATCCGAATAAAAGCTAACTGGTATAAGATAATTATTATCTTTAGAATAAGTTCTTTTATAAAAAACTGTTACTAATTCTTTATTTTCAAGTAAAGAAGGAGCAGTAAACATTTTATTTAAATGAGTGTTACTATTTTTATCTTGATACAAAACACCATTAATATAAATTGAAATTGATGAAATATCTTCAAATTGAAGAATTGAGGCAGTTAAAGCTTCAA
>FR889464.1:784-2077 GCA_000432895.1 Firmicutes bacterium CAG:449
AATCATCTTCAATAAAAAAGTCATTAGAAAAATCAATGCTAAGATTTTTATTTTCATCTAAAGTAAAAGAATTAACAGTCGTTTCATCATTAATAAAACCATGTAAATATTCATTGCTAGCTTTTGAAGAAACTTTTAATAAATTAATTACATCTAACATTTCTTCATAAATAGTATTTTTCTTATCTAAAGAAACTGTTAAAGGGACTGTATAATTATCATTAGATAATAAATACACTCTTCTTTTTGAAACATCTTTATTAACAATGATTTCATTAGTTATATCATTTTTATTATTATTTTTACTTGCAATAACTCCTAAGCTAACTCCTAAAGATATAGTTAAAACTGGTAAAGCAATCAAACAAGTTTTTTTAATAATTTTTTTCGTACGAGGTTTAATTTTACTTTCACCCCATGAGGCAAAAAAGAATTTTTGATTTTTTTCTTTTTTATTTAAATACTTAATTGGATCATTAACATCTTTCTTTTTAAAAAATTTCATAATTTCCACTCCTAGAAAATTTTATGATAAAGAAAATGTTTTTATGCTTAAATAAGGAAAATATTTTTTTACGATTTTAATTTCATATTCTCTTCCAAAGAAAATTCTAGTCGAAGAAGTAGGAATTTTAGCAATAAAATCACTTTCATAAGAGACAATTTCACAAGATAAATATTTATAAAATAAATCTTTAATTAATGGATAATGAGTACATCCTAAAATCAATTTATCTTTAATAAAAGTTAATCTTTTCAATTCTTGAATTGATAAAGTAAGATTATCATTTTCAATTGAAGAAGCTAAATTACAAGCAATAAATCGATTATCATTTATATAAAACTTTTTCAAAGAAGGAGTAACTAATATTTTATTATTATGTAAATTAGCTAAATTTAATTCAAAAATTGTTTTTATTTGATAATTAGTTTTAATCCTATTTCTTAAATATATATTTGATAAAGTATTACAACAAATTAATAATAAATCAATATGTAATTTATTAAACTCATTTAATAAATATTTCAACCTATTAACCAAATATAATTCATCTTTATCTCCATAAGGAAAACCTTCATGGTCCATAAAAAGATAATACTCATTATTTTTATTTTGTTTTAATATTTCTTTAATAAAAGGAATAATACCTTTTCCAGAATCAAGTAAAAGAATTTTCATACTAAAAAATATGTTAAAAACAGCAAAAAAAGACCTAGAGATATTCTCTAGGCACCTATAAAGAAAGTTCACCTAACCTAATTAATTCAATAACTGCCATCGCTCGACCTTTA
>FR889465.1:0-3216 GCA_000432895.1 Firmicutes bacterium CAG:449
CTAGATAAACTTTTCCTTCTACATCCATATCAGCAAGGAAAATATGTTCAGGTTCTTGGAAAATAACAGTTCCTACTGGAACTTCTAAATATATATCATCACTTTTAGCTCCATACATTTTTTTAGCCATTCCTTTTTCACCATCTTTAGCTACTACTTTACGAGCATGTCGATAATTAATTAAAGTAGATGAATTATTACTAGCAACAAAATAAATTGAGCCCCCTCTACCACCATTACCACCTGATGGTCCACCTCTTTCAACAAATTTTTCATGATGAAAAGCAATTGCTCCATCGCCACCTTTACCAGATTTAATAGTTAACTTAGCTTTATCAATAAACATATTAACCTCCTACATTATTATTTTAAAAAAAAGACCACATTATGTGGTCTAATTATTTTTACTTAACTTCAACAGGGTAAACTGAAGCTTGTTTTCTTTTTTTGCCAACTCTTTCAAATTTAACAATTCCATCAACAGTTGCGAAGATTGTATCATCTCCACCACGCATACAATTTACACCAGGGTAGATTTTTGTACCACGTTGACGATATATAATGGAACCTGCTTTGGCAAATTGACCATCAGATTTCTTTGCGCCTAATCTTTTAGATTCGGAATCACGTCCGTTTTTAGTGGAACTGACACCCTTTTTAGAAGCAAATAATTGAATATTTAATAAAAATCTCATTTTTGCACCTCTTTCATTACTTAATTTTAATATATTTTGGATATGACTCTTCTAAAGTTTTTAATTGAATTTCTAACACTTTTAGAACTTCTTGACCTTTATTAAGATCTACTTCCACAAAAGCATATCCTTCTTTTAATTCTATTGATTTAATATCACTATCATTAAAAGCATTAAAGCCACCTATAACAATGGCACTTACTGCAGCACATACTAAGTCTTGTCCGTGCTCAGCATAATTTGCATGACCAACAACTTCTAAAGAAATATATTGATCATCTTTTTTGATTAAATGAACTTTAATCATAATTAAGCATTAATTGCTGTAATTGTTAAACTAGTATAAGGTTGACGATGACCTGTTGTTCTACGATAGTTAGCTTTTGATTTATATTTGAAAACTAAGACTTTCTTTTCTTTTCCTTGTTTTTCAACTTTACCAACTACTGTTGCACCTTCAACATAAGGATTACCAACTTTTGTTGATTCACCACCGACTAAGAGAACTTTATCGAAAGTAACATCAGCACCAACTTCTGCATTGAGTTTTTCAACAAAGATTTTAGCACCAACTTCAACTTTTACTTGTTTTCCACCAGTTTCAATAATCGCGTACACTTTTAGCACCTCCTAATATTTCTATATAGACTTTGACTCGCTTTTAAGGTAGATTTTGCTCACTTAAAAACCTTTTCAAGGCGGTTGAGGCCCCTATATTAGGCGACAACATAAGTAATTTAGCATAAAAATAAGTAATAATCAATGTAAATAACAAAAAAAATGTAATCAATATTTTTTTATTGAATTTTCTTTTAAAAGAAATAAAGGAATCATCTCTTTTTCATTAATAAACTCACCATTAATTAAATAATAATTATTTTTAAAGTGAAATAACTCATTATTAAAAGAAACCTTTTTAGAATAATTTAAATCAATAAACAAACGTTTATTTAAATAATAACTATAATTATCAAAAGAAAATAATGTTAATAAAAGAAAAATCACTAATATAATAATTAAAATGATTTGATTAGATTTAATTAATAAAAATAAAGTTGGAACAAAACAAATAACATTATATATTTTTCTTTTTTTATAACAATCTTTAACTGGAAAAAATAATCTATTAACTGAATCTAAGATATGTCCTCCATCAAGAGGATAAATAGGAAGTAAATTAAACAAAGCTAACGATAAATTATCATTCAAAAACAAATTATAATGATAATCATTAATAACATTAAAATTTCTTAAAATTAATAAAAACAATAAACTAATAAAATAAGTAAGTGGTCCTGCTAAAAAAAATAGTATTTGCTGATAAAACTTCTTATACTCAATTCCTTCTATATCAAGACTAAAACCAAAAACATTCAAAGAAATTGTTTTAATTTTACATTTAAATAACAATCCCACTAAAGCATGACCAATTTCATGAATAAAACATAAAAAAAATAAAATTAAAGCTTCATCAAACAAATTAAAAAAAAGTAAGAAAATTACAAAAATTGGACAAAGTGGAGAAATATAAAATTTATTTAATCGCATCAGAATATGAAATCGTTTTATTATCTTTTCTAAAAATACAATTAAAACTATCACCTGAATAAGAACCAATTAAAGCATTCTTTTCAATCTTAGATAAACCCTCTACATTTATTTCATCAATATAAGTATATAAAGCACTTACCCCATTACTATATCTAATTGCTACAAAATATTTATAATCATTTTGAAAAGAAGAAGCAATAATCTCTCCATCAGCTAAAGCCTTAATAGTTTTATCATCAGTTGAATACTTATTATTACCTAAAGAATGATATAAATCTAAGGAAGAAACAGTTTTAATTTCTTCTTCACTTTCTTCAATTTTAAAAACTTTATTTAAAGTAGATGTAATTTTATCATTCATCTCCACAAAAGAAACATCAATATTAAAAAATCTTTTTAATAAAGTTCCATTTTCATCTTCTTTACAATAAATTAATCCACCTAAAACAACAAGAAGTAAAGCTAAGATAACATTAAAAAATTTAATAATCTTATGTTCTTTACTTCTTTCTTTTTTATTAATTCTATTTTTTATTTCATCTATCCTGTCCATATATTTACCCCTCTAGATAAATATATGTTAAAGTAGATGTCAAAATAACAAGAAATTAGGTATGGTAATTAATATTTATCATTATAAGGAGTATCTTCATATCCTTTTTCAGCTAACTTATCAATTTTTTTATTTAATATTCTTTTTATTGGTTTTCTAAACCAATCCTTATTACCAAACCATTTTACTAATGTAGGACTTATTGCATAATAAACTTTAATAAACACTCTACCCCACCAATGTTCATCTAAATAATTATCTCGATATCTTCTTAATCTCCATACTTCTGGACAATCATAAGATCCATATACACATGTTGCGACATAGCAACCTGAAGTTGAAGTACTAGAAACATTAGTTGAATTATATGAATTACTTGAATCTTCTTCTTTTTTAAATGTATCTTTATACTTTAAA
>FR889465.1:3242-4178 GCA_000432895.1 Firmicutes bacterium CAG:449
TATTTCGTTTGCTTTTTTATTATCAATCTTATCTTTAAAAAAGAATTGCCAAATATTTGAATTAAAAGTAAAGATTGAATGATAAAATTCCTCAATCAATATAGTAGAATAAAATTCATTATCAATTTTAAACGTAAATTCAAATATATAAATGTATGTTTTATCTGTATTAAAATTAAAATTCATATTAGCAAAATTAGCATAAATATCTCTTCCATCGGTTTTTTCACGAGTAATATTTATAATATCTTTTTTTAAAATTTTTATACTTTTATATTTACCAAGTATCTCAACACTATCGCTATTAATTTTAATATGATACACTTCATTACTAATCGAATAAGTTTTAGTAACATTAATATTTTTCTTATTATTTTCTATCTCATCATCTTTATATCCAGAAATTATATTTAAATCAAAAAATATATTCTCTGCTGTTATTTCAAAAGTAAAATCATTATTAATGCTTATAACACTTTTATTTAATTTACATTCAAAAATTGGTTTAATTTTTTCGAATATTTGTTTTCCAATTTTATAAATATTATCCATATTTATGAAATCACAAAAACAATCGTGCAAAATTTTAATATTTAATATATAATCCCATATTTTTTCTTCATCTATTATTTTTCCTTTGTCTTCCAAAGAATATTCTAACAATTCATTATAAATTTTTATTAAATCGTTCTCTATATTTAATTTTAAATTTGATAATTTGTCAATTTCCTCATCATTTAATTTATCAATATTTTTATTTATTAAATAAATATAATTAACGTAATTAACGCTAAAATTTTTATTAAAAAAATCTAAATTATTAAGATCAACTGTATCTAATTTTAAGAATTCATTTTGATTTATTTTTAATAAAAAATCAAATAATTTTTTATTAATCTCATCATTATTTTTATTTATTATATTATTAGCTGTTTC
>FR889465.1:4193-4933 GCA_000432895.1 Firmicutes bacterium CAG:449
GCTGTTTCTAATGATTCCTTAGTGTTACTATGAAGAACAAAATCAAATAAATCATAATACGGATTACTAACATCTATTGAAAATATTTTTTCATTTATTTTTTGTAATTTATCTTTTTGAATATCACTCAATGGGGCATTTTTTATTAATTCTAACCCTGATTTAATTGCATCATCAACATATGAATCATTTTTTGGTGTAGTAGTATTAGATGTATTTCCTTTATGCATAATTTTATTTATACCAACTACTAAATCTTGTATAAATCCTAATTTATTCATATCAAGAGCTTGAATATTTCTAATTTCTTTAGGTAAATCATATGCATCAATTTCTTTAAAGCATGGAATTATTTTCTTACTTTGATCTTGTTTCATCATATTTAAGAATCTTGACCATTCATTTTTCACCCACACAGCATTGATATAATCAACATTTGTAGTAACTAAAACCATTATTTTTGCTGAATATAAAGCTGAATAAATATAAGGTTCATATTCTTGACCAGCAACAGAAGACAAGCAAATTCTTGATAAAAATATTTTATATCCTTCTTTAGTTAAATTATCGTATATTTCTTGAGCTAATATTGAATCTTTTGTTCTATCACCATATTCATCAGTTTCTTTATAAGAAATAAATATATCGTATGGTTTTTCATTTTTTACTATGTTAATAATATTATCTTGAATTTTTGAAATTTGTTCTGCTTGCATAACATAGTTTTCTTTTGTTACTAC
>FR889466.1:0-242 GCA_000432895.1 Firmicutes bacterium CAG:449
ATAAAAATAATGATAAAAAATCTTGTGTTTCAGCATTATATTTACTTAAAAATTTATTAATATAAGCATTTTTACGAAAAAAATGTCGATATTTAAATTTAATTTTTGTATAAACAATTTCTTTTTCGACTTTTTTATTATATAAATATAGATTAAAATCAAAATCACCTTCTAAAGTTGAAAAACAAATATCTTTACTATATCCATCAATTAATAAAATATCAAATTGTTCATATTCATGA
>FR889466.1:250-6499 GCA_000432895.1 Firmicutes bacterium CAG:449
AATTGTTCATATTCATGATTTTTATTATAAACATAATAATTTTTTCCTTTAACATTTATCAAAAAATAATTATCTTTTCTTTCATAAACCATACCTTGAAATTCATTTAAATTATCTTGATAAGGAAAATTAATTAAAGATATTCCACCTAAAAAAATTCCTAAAAAGAAATAAACAAAATATTTTTTATTATTAAAAAAAATAAAAATTATTTCACCTAATAATAAAAATAATAAATACCACTTTTTAAAAGATAAAATAACAATAATAAAACTAATTAAAATATAAATCATTTGAGAGTTAAATAATCTCTAATTCTTTCATAAGTAGCTCTTCCAATTCCAGATACTTTCATTAAATCTTCTAAAGCCTCAAAAGGGCCATTTTCTTCACGATATATAACAATTTTCTCTCCTAGAGATAAAGAAATATAATTAACCGTTGCAAGTTCGCTACTAGTCGCTATATTGATATTAACCTTAACAATATCTGGCTTAATTTCACAAGTATTACTAGAAGTAGACTTTGATGGAATATAAAAGTAATCATGCTCAGCAATAATTACATCTAAATTAATTGCATTAACATCAGCAGTTTCCAGTAATCCTCCAGCTTTTAAAACTAAATCTTGTAAATTTTGACTCACTTCCATTTTATAATTTCCAGGAATTGCAATTTCACCTTCAATAGTAACATCAATTTTATTATCTTCATAAATTAAAGAAGATTCGTTATTATTACTAGGTTGAACTCTGGGATCTAATTGCTGAAAAACAAAAAGACAAACAAATAAACAAACAATAGAAACAATAATAACTTTAAACATAAATTAAAACCTCCAAAATTATAATTAGAGAAAAATAATTAATTCTTTTAAATATATTGAAAAAAATTTCTTATTTCATTATATTATTTATGCGACTTACTCTTAGATTGGCAAATCTCCAATGCTTTTCCCAGAATAAGTTAAGTTAATAAAAGGAGAAAATATGGCATTAACAAAAGAACAAAAAGCTGCATTAGTTGCAAAATATGGTGAAAATGCAAATGACACAGGTTCAACAAAGGTTCAAATTGCTATTTTAACAGCAAGAATCAATGCTTTAACTGAACATTTAAAAAACCATGCACAAGATGCACACACAAGAAGAGGATTATTTATTCTTGTTGGTAAAAGAAGAGGCTTTCTTGACTATTTAGCTAAAAAAGACTACGAAGGTTATAAAGCTTTAATCGCTGAACTTGGAATTAGAAAGTAATTAAACAGGCATTTGCCTGTTTTTATTTTGCGCTAATTCTTATATAATAAAAATATGAAAGTTGTTAATCTTGCAGATAAACGTGGAAATGTAAAACAAAAACACGTTGGCTATTCATTTGCCTTTCTATTTTTAGGGCCATTTTATTTATTTGCCAAAGTTCATATTTTTTCTGGACTCTTTTTAACCATCCTCTATTACTATTTATTACCTTTACCTGGGATGGATAGTTTTATTTTCTTATTCAAAAATATCATGAATAATGAGCAAATCGAATTATTATCACGATTCTTACTTTTCTTTAGAGGTGAATATCCTCGATATGTTGGTATTGCTATTGTCATAATAATTCAATTTACAATTTCTTTTTTTATTGAAGGTTTGCTTTTAAAAAGAGATATTAGAAGTAAAAAATTTTTACCAGTCACTGAAAAAGATGCAAGAATTTTAATTTATATTCACGCTTGTAATTATAAAGTTGATCTCGTAACTGATATAATAGAAAAAAGAAATGATGAAGAACGATTACTTAATAAAAAAATTAATGTTCCCTACATTATTGAAGATATCGATAATACAAAAATTAGTTCATTTAAAAAGATTAGAATGCAAAGAGAAATTGAAAATCTCAATGAATTATATAACCTTCAACAAATGACTAGAGAAGAATACGAAATTAGACGAGCCAAAATTATTAATGATTATAAATAATTAAAACTCTATTTCAAGACCATCATAAGAAACAATAATATTATATTTTTTACAAATTTCTTGAAGTTTATCGTAATTACATTTTCCATTATGAGAAAAATGATTAACAACTAATATTGTTTTTTCATCAATAATCTTCTCTTTTTTCATTTTTTCGATAACTTCTAAACAAACATCTAAAGACATATGATGACCGCGCCAATTAGTTTGAATTCCCCCTGTACAATCTAAAGAAATTAAATCTAAATGACCAAACTTTTTCATTTTTTCATAATTTTCTAATGATATTTCACCTGTATCATTTCCATATAACATCTTTTTATTTCCATCAGAAATTAAATAAATAAATGGTGTTGAATCTTCTGCATGATTTGCATTTAGAGGTAAAACATCATATTTACCAACTTTAATAATTTCATTATCTTTAACTAAAGAAGCAGTTATTACTCCATCCATATATGGTTTATTAGCAATTTCTTGAAGTTTATTAAAGACAGTTTCACCACCATAATAATTAATTTTATTATGATTAATAACAAAATCTTTACGAGCCATTTCAATATCTTCAGGATAAAAATGATCAGAATGAGCATGGGTGATTAAACAATCTTTAATTTTTCTTATATCATATTTATTATTTAAAAAATGAGTAAAAGTATCAGGATTAAAATCAATTAATAAATCATCATTAATAATCGCTTGTGAACGTGTTCTAATATTTCTTTTTCCTAATATTCTTGCTTCATTACAAATTGGGCATGAACAAAATATAGCTGGTATTCCTTCAAACGCAGCTGTACCTAAATAAATTAATTTCATAATAAATTCCTCGATATAATAATATTAAAGTAAAAAAAAGCAAAAAAAAAGAGCTAAATGAACATATTTTTGTTCATCTAACTCAAATAAATTAATTATTTAGCAGAACTTAAGATACCTAATGCTCCACCGACAATGGATAAGATACCATATAAATAAGCACCTATTGCTAATTTAAAATCTTTAAATTTATCAGCAAATGCTATATTAGTAGTTGAATTCTCAACAGTTGTTGTTAAATCAGCACCACTAGTTAATGTTAAGAAAACAAAAATTCCACCAAGAACAAGTAAAGCACCACCTGCAAAAGAAGCAAATTTGTTTTTAATCAAAAAACTAACAACAAGTAAAACTACACCTAAAGCAACTGCAATAAATGAAATTAAAGCAAATGTTGATATTCCTCCACCATAAGAAACAGTTGTTGGATCAATTGTTGTTGTTGTTCCTAAAATTGTTGAGGTAAGTTCACCAGTAGTTGTAAATGATGGTGAACCAAACATTAAATTAAATAATTTAACAGTAGTTGTTGATTTTAATGTACCACCTAAGATTGTGCTTGTACCTTCATAGTAATATTTTACTCCATCAAGAATAAAGCTAAATACAATAGCTAAAACACCTAATAAAGCACCAACTAATCTAAATAATGCATTATTAGAACCAGATTTTTTCTTTGCCATATAACCTCCTAAAATCTATAGTATAATCATAGCATTTTTACTAAAAATAATAAATACCCAACAAATATAAATAAGTAACAAATTAACATAAAAGTGTTACCCTATGTATGTTACCCTATGTATGGATTATATGGATATTTTTTTAATAACGAAATTACTTTTTCTTTAATATCATTAATTAAAATCTCATCATTTGGATTAGATAAAATTTGTACAATATATTTACCAATTTCTTTAAATTCCTTTTCTTTAAATCCTCTTGTAGTCATTGCTGCACTTCCAAGTCTAATTCCTGAACAATAAGCAGGTTTTTCTTTATCAAAAGGAATAGCATTTTTATTACAAATAATATTTGCTTTACTTAAAACAGTTTCTGCATCTTTACCAGTTAAAGAAGTATTATATTTTAAATCAACTAAACATAAATGATTATCTGACCCATTACTAACAATTCTAAATCCACCTTCTTTTAAAACATTAATTAAAGTTTGCATATTCTTTTTAACTTGAATAATATATTGATGAAATTCTTTTTGACTTGCTTCATAAAAGCAGACAGCTTTAGCGGCAATGATATGTTCTAGAGGTCCTCCTTGCATTCCTGGGAAGACTCTTTTATCTAATAAAGAAGCATATTTTTCTTTACATAAAATTAATCCACCTCTTGGTCCTCTTAAAGTTTTATGGGTTGTTGAAGTAACAAAATCAGCATATTCAATTGGCGTTGGATGTTCTCCACACGCTACTAATCCAGCAATATGTGCCATATCAACCATCATTAATGCGCCAACTTTATCACAAATTTCTCTTATTTTTTTAAAATCAATAATTCTTGAATAACTAGATGCACCAGATACAATTAATTTTGGTTTATATTGTAAAGCTAATCTTTCTAATTCATCATAATCAATTTGTTCAGTTATTTTATTAACTCCATAAGAAATAAAATTATAATTAATTCCCGAAAAATTTAAAGGATGACCATGGCTAAGATGTCCACCCGCATCAAGAGCCATGCCTAAAACAGTATCGCCTGGTTTTAAAACTGCCATATATACTCCCATATTAGTTTGACTTCCTGAATGAGGTTGAACATTTGCATGTTCAGCATGAAATAATTCTTTAGCTCTTGAAATTGCTAAAGCCTCTATTTCATCAATATTATTACATCCCCCATAATATCTTTTACCTGGATAACCTTCTGCGTATTTATTAGTTAAAATACTTCCACATGCCTTTAAAATATCACCTGAAACATAATTTTCTGAAGCAATTAATTCTACATGTTCATTTTGTCTAATATACTCTTGATTAATTAATCTTTCAATTTCTTTATCTAACATACTTCTCCTTTACTAAATAGAAAAAATCTTTTATTAAATTATTATTAAATTCGTTTAACATCAATTCTGGATGCCATTGCACACCAATAATTGGATAATATTTATGTTCAACTATTTCAATTATATCATTACTTTTTCCTAGTAAAACAAGATTTTTACCAAGAATATTAATTGCTTGATGATGATATGAATTTACTATTTCTTTTTTATTTTTTCTTATACATGGTAAATACTTTGAATTATTAATAATTTTAACTTCATGATAAATTTCTTTATGCACAATATCTTGTAATAAAGAACCTTTAAAAAAAACATTTATACTTTGAATTCCTCTACAAATTCCTAATACAGGCTTTTTATTTTTAATAGAGTATCGTAAAATTTTAAAATCTAATTCATCAATACCCTCATCTATATTATTACTAGAAATATTTTCTTCATTATATAAAGAAGGATTAATATCATCCCCACCTAAAATAATGAATCCATCACATAAAACTAGTAATTCGTCCATATTTTGAGAAAATAAAAAAATTGGAACAATTTCATTATTAAATAAAACTAGATAACTTTGATTAACAAAATATCTTTTTTTATCTCTTCTTGCACTTATTCCAATTTTCATACTTAACTTTATGCAAGTTTAAGTACTAAACATTCTAATTCAAAAAAAACTTTTGGAAATTTTTTTCTATTATAATTTGATAAAACAATCTTTGAATAATTATATTTTTTAATTTTATTCTTATTTTCAAAATTAATAATAATTAAGAAACTTTCATTTTTATATTTTCTTTTATAAATATAATTTTTTTCATTATTTTCAACACATTCATATTTTCCTAATGTAAATGATAAATAATTATTTCGTAAATTTAAAATTTTTTGATAAAAATGATAAATTGAATGCTTACTATTTAAATCATCTTTTACATTTATTAATGATGAAGAGTGATCTTTAATCCAAGGAATTACTTTACTGAAGCCATTATGAAGTGAATTATCCCAGCACATTCCTCTTCGAGCATTATCTCTTGAACCAAAATTAATTCTTTTTAATAATTCATCATTATTTATATTATTAAGATGTTTTTTATAATAATTTAAAGTTTCAACATCATTAAAATCATTAATATCATTATAAAAAGGATTTTCCATTCCAATTTCTTGTCCTTGATAAATATATGTAACACCTTTTAATAAATAAACCATTGTAGCAAGCATTGTGGCTAAATAATAACGATCAATATTTTCAATTTTAAGTTTTGTCATAATTCTTAAATTATCATGATTTTCTAAGAACAATGAATACAATAAATCTTGTTCTTGAGTAATTTTTTGCCATTTATCCAAATAATAAGAGATTTCAAATAACTTAAAAGGTTTAGAAATAAATTTATCTTCTGCTCTAGCAACATTATTTACATCGCCTTG
>FR889466.1:6512-8823 GCA_000432895.1 Firmicutes bacterium CAG:449
CATCGCCTTGAAATGATGTTATTAATTCATGTCGATTTTGTGCAATAAAAAGTTTTAAATTATCAACACTTGTTGACCAACATTCACCAACTGTAAAAATGTTTTTTAAATGTTTTCTATTAAATAATTCATTAATATATTCATGCAAATGTTCTCCATTATGATTTCCATCTTCATTAGTAAAGTCTTTACTAATCATATCTAAAACATCACATCTAAATCCATCAACACCCTTTTTTACATAAAAATCAACGATAGATTTAATTTCATCACGAACATTTTTATTATTCCAATTTAAATCAGCTTGTTCTTTAGCAAAACTATGCAAATAATATTGTTTAATAGAATCAACATATTCATAAGCACTTCCTGAAAAACAAGATTGCCAATTATTAGGAATTTCATCAAAAAAATAATAATAATTGTGATAATAATTATCTTTACTTTTTATTGCTTCTTTAAACCAAAAATGTTCTGTTGAAGTATGATTGGCCACTAAATCAATAATAATTTTAATATTTCTAGCATGAGCTTCTTGGATTAATTTTTCAAAATCAGACATTGTACCAAAAATTTTATCAATTTCTTTAAAATCAGAAATATCATAACCATTATCAAACATTGGAGAAGCAAAAAATGGTGATAACCATATAGCATTTATCCCTAATTTTTTCAAATAATCTAATTTTAAGATTACTCCTTGTAAATCCCCATTACCATCATTATTAGAATCAAAAAAACTTCTAGGATAAATTTGATAAATATTCCATTTAGCAAAATTTTGATATTTTTTATTTAGCATCTATTTAATCCTTCTAATATGAAGATCAACTGGCAAAATGATAGTTTGAATTTCATCATTTAACAATTCAAATTTTTTATATAAAATTTCACATGATTTTTTACAAGCTTCTTCATAATCATAATCAATCGTGGTAATATCAATAAACCCACTGACATGTTTAGCAAATGCATCAAAAGAAACAATATGAAGTTGAGGATATATTAATCTAATATTTGGTAAAACTTGACTTAAATATTCTAAAACTTCATAACAAACAGAATCAGAAAAACAAATTAAAGATAAATAACCATTTTTCTTTTTAATCAATTCATATATATCATTACATTGTTTTAAAGCATCTAAACAAATCAAATTATATGTTTCATTCATTTTGATTAAACTATTTTTTAAACATTTTAAACGATTACTAGATTCATAATTTTCTAAATAACCAATATAAACTAAAGTTTTATTTTTATGATAATTTAATAAATAATTTACCACTAAATCTGTCGCATTTTGTACATCATAATGAATTACATCGCCTATTCCAATCATTTTTGTTACTGATAAAAAAACAAGAGGAATCTTTTGTAATTTACAAATAGATAAACTTTCTTCATCAAAAGGAAGTAAAGAAATAATTCCATCCCCTCTTTGAGCAATTATTTGTTTAATATCATTCGCACCAACATAATCACCATCAAAAAACATTAAAGTATAGTCATCTCCATGCGAAGAGACAATATTAGCTAAATATTTACAATTAATTAAATAAAATACATTTTTAATATCACCAATAATAAAAGTAATATTTTTTTTATTTTCTCTTTTGACAAATTGTGTTTGAGTCATTGGCATATAACCAAGTTTAATAGCCATATCAATAACTTTTTTCTTTGTTTCTTTATTAACATTATCACAATCTCTTAATGCTCTAGAAACAGTATTGATTGATAAATCTAGTTCATAAGCAATTTCTTTTAATGTTGTTGATTTTTCCATAACTATTCAATTTCCTTAAACATACTATGAATTAAGTGTATATCACATTTACTAGTTCTGTCAATTGTAAAAATACCATTAATTTCTTGTTCAACATCTGTTAATTGAGTAAAGCAAAATCCTCTAAAATAGGAATGCGCTTTTAAATATGATAATTGATCTTTTAAAATATTAAGATATTCTTTGTCGTCTTCTACTAAATCGCCATATCCCCAATTTTCACCAAACTTATCTTTTTTAAACCCAACACCAAAGAATTCCGATAAAATAATTGGTTCACCATTATAACGATACTTACCTGCATATACATCACAAATATTAGGATAAACAAAATGATTTTCGCCTTTTAATAATAAATCAACAAATTTTTCATCAAAATGTTTATTCATCTCTTCACTAGTTCTTGAATAATTATGTAAAGTTAATAAATCACTTGTAGTATGTTCCCAACCATCATTAGAAATTAATAATCTATCTTTCACTAAAGGTCGAACAAAATTAACTATATCAACAGTAAATTTT
>FR889466.1:8831-10301 GCA_000432895.1 Firmicutes bacterium CAG:449
GTAAATTTTTGCATTTCTAAAGAACTTTTAATATCATTAATTCCCCATGATTCATTAAACAAAGTATAAGTCATAATACATGGATGAGAAAAATGCTCTTTAATTTGTAAAGGAATTTCAATAAACGCTCTTTGATAAGTCTTAGAAGAATAATTTGCCGCGGAAGGAACTTCTTGCCAACATAATAAACCCATAATATCAGCATAATAAAATAGCATTGGTTCTGGCACTACTTGATGCATTCTAAATCCATTAAATCCACATTCTTTAATTAAAGATAAATCTTCAATAATTTCTTTTTCAGAAGAAGTTGTTAAACCATCTTTATAATATCCTTGATTTAACACTAATTTTAAATATGTATCTTTATTATTAATAAAAACATGTCCATTTTGACATTTGATTGATTTAAAGCCAAAATATGTTTCAATTTCATCAAAAACATTTCCATCATAAACTAAAATTACTTTTGCATCATATAAATATGGATTTAAAGCATTCCATGGTACAACTTCATCAAAATCAATAATAAATTCTTCTACCTCAGAAGAAATTTTAAAAGCATATTCTTGATTTAAAAAAATTAATTTTACTATATAATTAGTTGCATTTTTACTTTCAACATGAAAGGTTAATTTTTTATTTTCATAATCACCAAAGAAAGATAAATAACTAATATAACTTTTATTAACTGTTTCTAAATATACTGATTTATGAATTCCACTTGTTGGAGTGTAATAACAAGCAAAATTTTTATTTCTCCAACTTTGTTTTCCTCTTAATTGATCTAAATGAGCTTTATCAGTTACTCTTAAAATAACTTTATTATTTCCTAAATGAATAAATTCATCTAATATTACATCAAAAGCATCATATCCACCTTCATGAGTAAATACTTTTACTCCATTAATATAGACTTGTGTTTTGTAATCTACACCTAAAAAATGTAAAATATATGTTTTTGATAAATCATTAATTTCAAAATCTTTTTCATACCAAATAACATCACATTGCTTATCAGGTAAATTAATTCCACTTAATTTTGCTTGATATGCATAAGGAACATTAATATTTATTGGACTAGGTAAAAATTTATGGTATTCATAATTTAGTCCAATATCATCATCATCAAACATAAATTTCCAATTTCCATTTAATGATAAATAATTTTCACGATACATCAATGGATTAAAATGGCCTTGATGATAAGATTTTGTATGCTTCATATAATAGATCCTTTCAAGTATAACTTTATAATTAGATTTTATTATAGAAAAAGGCGTAAAAACTATTATTAAATTTAATACTTTTTTAGAAATCTCTCATTGAGCCACCAGAAACTAAATCAACATAAGAATTCATTGAACTATTAATAAAATCAACTGGTCCATCATATTCATCTGAAGGAAGATGCTTTTCTTCTAATTCATCAATTACACTAATTTTTTTATTTAAATATAATACTATTAT
>FR889466.1:10312-10566 GCA_000432895.1 Firmicutes bacterium CAG:449
TACTATTATTCTTTTAGTGTATTTCATTCTTTCAAGTAATCCACCTAATCTAATAATTTGTTTTTCATAGCCAAAAGTTTTATTTTCTTTTAACCATTGTTTTTCGTAAACTTTCATAAACCTTTTTAAATTTATAATAATTTTATTAATTGTTTCTATACATAATCTTAATTCAATATCATTTCTATTTTGATAAGATTCATATATTCTTTTACCTAAATCGCATTTATCATAATCAATTTCACATAATAAAG
>FR889466.1:10605-11658 GCA_000432895.1 Firmicutes bacterium CAG:449
ATAAGAAAATTTACCTTTAATTGAAGCTAATTTTTTACTAGTTTCAAGATAATGTTTTTTGCAGTTTCCATCTTCAATTTCATAAAAATTTGATTGTAGAACATCATTATATAAATGCATGAAAGAAATATTACTACATTTATCTTTTTCATTAGACATTTGATTAGGTAAATCAATATCTAAAAATTTATCAAAAGAAATTTTAATCACTTCTTCAAAATATTTTTTAGTTTTTTCATTTAAAGTCAACCCATGAGCTTTAATAGAAGCAAAATAAATTCCAGGTAAAATAGAAAAAACACTACTATCCGCAGCTCCATCACCCCAAGCAGTTACTAAAAAATTATTGATATGATATTTAATACAAGTTTCAATTTGTTCTTCTAAACTAAGAAAAGAATATCTATTACATGGAACAAAACCTATCCATTTTGTAATTCCCCCAGCATAAGAAAGTTTATTATGACACAAATAATTAAACAATCTAATTTCTTCATCTGTTTTTTCTTTTCCCATTGGATAATATCTCCATTGCATTGGTGTAATATTATCTGGTAAAGATAAAACAAAATTTTCTTTTTGTTCATTATAAGCTTGTCTAACCATATCAGCCCAAATAGTACATTCAAAACCATATTTTTCAGCAATTTTAGAAACTCTATCTAAATGAAATTCCATAATTTCTTTAACTTTTTGATAACCATTTTTCTCTAGATATTTGCCTCTTCCTAATTTCCAAGCTTCATCCATACCAATATGAATTTTTTTAGAAGAAAAAGATTCACTAATTTGTTTTAACATTTTATCAATTAAAACATAAACTTGTTCATCTTTAACAAGTAAAATATCATCTATATCAAATAAATTATTATATGTTCTATGTCTTAATAATCTACCTAAATGAGCAAGAGTTTCTATACATGGAATTAATTCAATATTTTTACTTTGACAATATTGATCAATTTCTTGAATTTCTTTTTTAGTATATCTTCCTCTCATTTGTCCAAAATATGGTTCATTATCTATTTCATAAGTATCTTCTGTATAAAGCAT
>FR889466.1:11749-15877 GCA_000432895.1 Firmicutes bacterium CAG:449
TCGCGAGCAATCAACCATAAATCCTAATTCTTTTATCTTTAAATTTTCATTTAGTAACATATTATTATCCTCTATAAAAATTTTAATATAAAAATTAAATTTACAAAACAATTAATTTTAATAAAAGACAAGAAAAAAGAGGAGATGTGAGTCTCCCCTTTTATAAAATCAAATATTATTATTTATATTGGAAATTAGAAACGGTTCCAGCCAATTTTTGTGATTTGAAAATAAGGTATTTTGGCCCACCAACTAAATATTTACAATCACCATTATATGTAACAGTTTCAGTAAATGTATATGTTTTTGTCGCGTCGTTTTTATCAGAAATTGTAAATTGATATGTTTCAGTATTATCAGTAATTTTTGTTAACTCAACATTGAAATGTAAAATAGTATCTCTACTTACACTTCCACCAAAAGCACTTTTCCAGTCATCAATAAACTTTGTTGAAGTTTGTGAACCTACTTCAGTTGCAAACATTTCTCCTTCATAGAAATTTCTATCTCCACCAATGGTAGAATTAATTGCGGCAACAGTTTTTCTATCTTGATAAGTACGAATATCCATAACAAATTTACCCCAACCATCATTATCACCAAGTTTATTAACAGATAAATCAAAATTAACTTCAAAATTATTCCATAAATTAATTAATGGAGAAACCATTGATCCATTTTGATTATTATTTGTAGTAGCATTTTCTTTCCAAGTAAATCCATCTTTATTAAATGTGGCAAAATCATTTCCTCTAGAATCATCCCAACAACCATAATAATCAAAATATGTTTCAACTAGACCTTCAACTTTATTTTTAACATCTTCACTATTTTTAATAAAATTAAATTTAGAAAATGAAGTAGGAATAACTTTATCTTGATCTCCAGCCCATGTAATAATTCCAGGATATGTAGATATTCCTTTAAGTTCAGGATATTCATTAACTGAGAACAATTTATCATTATAGAAATAATAGAAAGTATCTCCAATTCTAGCCACAGCCATTTTTGTAGCTTTATTTTTCAAATCTAATTCAGGTGAATTTTTTCTTTTATTAGCTAAATCAGAAGGTGCCCACATTCTATTAATATCCCAACTTGTAACATATTTAGAAGTAGCAATTTCCCAACCATTATTATTAGTTTTAAATCCTTCCCAATATAAGCCTTCAGTTGGTGTACCTGTCGCAGTTAGATTATTAGAAATACCAACTACTTGATTATTAATTAAACTATCAAATTTAGCTAATTCAAACTCAGCATAATAATTTTGACTTGCTTCAAAATTAAATGATAGACCAAAGACACCTTTATTATTAACTTTTATCACTGGATTATTAGCTTCATCAGTTAGCTCCATAGTATTAATATCAGAAGCATCTTTAACAATCTTCATATAAACTTTAACATTAATTGTTTTTTCTGCAATTACATCATTAGTTCTTTTATCAATAAAAGTGTATTTTAATTCATGGTTACCAACTTTATTAGACATAAAGTTACCATTATTAATGATTGCATTAGTATCTGTTAAATCTTGAATTTCTACTTTTACATTTTCAGTTTGATCAATATTTTCTGGATCTGTTACTTTAGCTTTTGGAAGTAAAAGGATAGTTTCATCAGAAACTACTGGAATATTTGTTTCATCATAGTTATCAAAAGTTACTATACTTCCTGATAAAGGTTTATTAACCTTAATTTGATCATTAGTTAAAATAAAGTCATATGAACCAGTTCTTGGAGCAACATAATATCCATCAGTTAATGTTTCTAATAAATAATCATTTTCTTTAATTCCATATGAATCAACAATACTAACTTTATCACCAGCCGTTAAAGATAAATTTTCAACTTTATAACCATCTTCAGTTTTTGTTAATGGAGTTTTATTATCATTAACGATAATAAATTTAGTTTCATAACCAACAGCACTAGCTAATTTAGTATATTTACTATAAGAACGAACTCCATCTTTATTAACATAATATGGTTGAACTTCAATTAATGTTTCTTTATTGCTTGCATCAATATTTTGAATATCTAAAGAGACAAACAAATTATAATCTTGATTTTCAAAACCTTTAATTGCTAAGAAATCATTCATTGATAAAGCACTATCTTTATAAGTTGATAAATCATTAGCGTAATACCAAGTATTATTTGCATTCATTGATAAATAATAATTTTCAACTTTTAAAAATTCATCAACTGTTTCTCCACCAACTTTATTGTATTTAACATGGAATCCAGCATAACCATCAACACTAATAAAATCATTTTTTAAAGTTCCTTTTAAAGCAGAAACAAATCTAATTGAATCATTTGTTTGATTAACTTGTGCAACACATGAAGAGATGAATGTACTATCACCTTCAACAAACTCTCCATTAAATTCTTCTCTCCATTAAATTCTTCTTTTGTTGCTTTAAATTTTTTTCCAATTACTTCATTACTTTTTAATAAAGTATTATAAGTAAATTTATCACTTGTTTGATTATTTTGTAGTCCTATAACCCCTAATACAGCAAAACTACTAATTAAAAGTATTAATTTCTTTTTCATGAATTTCCTTTCTATCTACGATAATATGGACCATATCCACTATTACCATCTTCAGTTATATTTGATGGTATTTTGTCAGTTGTTGTTTCTGTAGTTGTTGAAGAAGTTGTTACATTATCTGAAGTGTCTTTTTGAGAAGTATTAGAAGAATTATCTCCTCCACATGCACATAAGCATATACTCAAAAGAAGCAATAAAAAGATTTTAGAAATCCCAGACATCAATATTTTTTTCATCGAATTCCTTTCCAATTGAAGATGTTAAAATCACATCATTCAATTTCATTTCTTCAATCATCATTGAAGGTGAATCATAAACTAGTTTCATTTATACTCACATATTCCTTTCTTTGGGTAAAAATCCTTTTAAATACCCCCATTAATATTTAAAAGATAAATCATTAAAGATTTAAAAAATAAGATTTATTTTATTCTTGCTCCTGTAATTGGATCAAAAAACAAAGCATCAGTTAAATCTAAAGTTAAAATAAGTAAATCACCAACTTTAATTTTCTTTTCCACGCCAAATTTACAAACCATATCTTTATCTAAAAAGTTAAAATGAACATTATATTCAGCGCCTAATAATTCACTAACAGTTACAAAAACCTTAACTTCATTTTTCAAAAGTTTTTCATTTTCTTGATATAATCTAATTTTTAATTTTTCAGGTCTAATACCAACAATAATATTGTGTTTAGAATTAATAGCCTTTTCTGTTAAATCAATTTTCTTATTACAAACATCTATTTCTTTATTAAATGAAGTATCTTCTATTTCTTTTTTTGAAAAAGCATTTTTAATTTTTTCATATAAAGTTTTTTCTTTCTTTTTAACAAATGAACCATTTTTTTCATCAGATAAACTTGACAAAATTTTTAACATCTTTTCTTGTGCAGATTTAGCCTTTTCTGGAATAGAAAAATCATTTTTAACATTTAATAAATAATTCATTTGTCGATTATAAAATTCATCATGAACTTTCTTAAATTTGTCATCCATTTTAATTTTCAATAAACTAAAATCAAAAACATTATCTTCATAAGGAATTTCTAAAATATTCATTGATGGTGAACCAATAAATTTACCGACAAATAAATTGCATGGATCATTATAAATTTCTTCTGGTGTTCCAATTTGTTGAACAAATCCTTTAGACATAACGACAATTCGACTAGCCATTGTCATCGCTTCAGTTTGATCGTGCGTAACATAAATTGTAGTTGTATTAATTTGATTATGAAGTTTAACAATTTCACTTCGCATGACAAGTCTTAATTTTGCATCCAAATTTGATAAAGGTTCATCCATTAAAAACAAAGGAACATTTTTAACTATCGCTCTACCTAAAGCCACCCTTTGCATTTGTCCACCTGATAATTCTTTTTCCGCCCGATAATTCTTTTGGCAAACGATCTAAATAATCACCTAAATCAAGAATACTCGCTGTTGAATAAACTTTTTGCTTAATTTCATAACTTGTCATTTTTCTTTTTTCAAGAATAACATTATTATTTTCATCTAATTTTTCAAAATTTGAATTATATTTTAAATTATTATTTTT
>FR889466.1:15947-17502 GCA_000432895.1 Firmicutes bacterium CAG:449
ATAAATTATCATGATTAGTCTTTAATAATTTAAGTAACAATTCCGAAGAACAAATATGAATATTTAATTGTTCAGCAAGATATTCTTTTAAAGAAATCTTAATTTTCTTTTTTTCATAATCATTAATGATTTCTTCAATTACTTTAAGTTCATTTTTATTTAATAAATTAGTTAATTCATGTGTTGATAATAAAACTTCATCAATAACAGGATAAGGATATTTATTAATGGTAAGAGGAAAAGCAATATTTTCATAGACATTCATTTGAGGATATAATGCATAGCTTTGAAAAACAATAGCAATATTTCTATCTTTACTTGGCATGTAGTTAATTAATTGATTTTCTAATAAAATATCACCATCAGAAACATCTTCAAGTCCAGCAATCATTCTTAAAGTGGTAGATTTACCACATCCAGAAGGACCAACTATAACAATAAACTCATTTTTTTCAATATCTAAATTAAAATCAAAAACAGCTTTAGCTCCATTAGGATAAATTTTTTCTAAATGTTTTATTGATAAAAAAGTATTTTTTTCCATACATTGCTCCTATTGTTTTATTCCTGTACTTGCTAAACCATCAATCATCTTATTTTGAGTAATTAAAAAGACAATTAATATTGGAAGTAAAGCAAATACACTTGTTGCCATTGCTACACCTTTTGCTCCCCAAGCATTCGATCCAGTATATCCCATTAAAGCAACAGTAATGGTATTCCAGCCTGCTTTTTCTCCACTTAATAAAAGTTGAGGAAATTGTAAATTGTTCCAAGCATTTGTAAAAGTAAATAAAACTATTAACATAATTGTTGATTTTGCTAAAGGGAGAACAATTTTAAAGAATATTTTTCTGTTACTTGCTCCATCGCTTCTTGCAGATTCAATAATTTCCATTGGAATTGAACAAAAGAAATTTCTCATTAAAAGCATATTGAAGATTCCTGTTGTTCCTGGAACAATAATCCAAAAGTAAATGTAAAAATAATTTATTGCATCTTTGAATCCTTGGCTAGTATTAGAATTAATAAAGGCCGTATTAATAGCATTTCTTACTTGCGCATAATAAATATATGAAGCGGAAGTGCCAATTACTCCAGGAACTGCCATCCATAAAAGCAAGAATTTAATAAAAACATTTCGCCCTTTAAAATCAATAAACACTACAGCATAAGCAGTAATTGCATCTAATAAAACTGTTAATATAACACTTACTAAAGTTGACCAAATTGAATTCCACATCCATTTAGGCATATTATCAAGTTGACCATCTCTAATAATAAAACCCGTATAATGATCAAGTGTCCAATTAGATAAAGAAGTAGGAAAAAATGTTTCTGGATGCATAACTAAATCTGAATCCGACTTAAATGAAGTTCCAAGCATATAAATTAATGGTAAAATCCAAATAATAGAAACAATAAACAAAATAATAAATGAAACAGTTTTTTCTTTACGACTTTTAATTTCTGACTTTGTCAATTTTCTTTTCATACTATCTATTTATAAGAGAATTATTAATATTTTTTTGATATCTTTTAAAATCATCAGTAT
>FR889466.1:17513-27369 GCA_000432895.1 Firmicutes bacterium CAG:449
ATCTTTTAAAATCATCAGTATAAATATTTGTTCTCTTCCTTCCTGACATTAATTTTCTTTCTATAATACTAAAAGCCATAACAATTAAACCAAATATAACTGCACATGCACATATATACCCTGTTTTTCGAGTAACATAAGTTTGTTGAGATAAAAATCTTTGGATATATTGCATTGGTGAAAAATAATCATTTTCATTAGTTACATCTTTTAAAACTGTCGGTTGACCATATAAATTTAAATAACCAATTAAAGTATTAAATAAACATATTCCAATTGAAGATTTAATATTTGGTAAAGTTACATATTTAAATAACTTAAATCTATTAGCCCCATCAGCTTCGCATGCTTCATATAAAGATTTTGGCACATCTCTAAGTGCTCCTGAAAAAATAACAAAATTAGTACCTGTTTGCCACCATATGGAAGCAATTAACATTACAATCCATCTTAAAGTGTCATTTTGAAACACTCCTCCACTTAACCATTTAATATCTACATGAAATATTGAATTAATAAGTCCAGAACTATCACTAGCGAAAATATTTGAAAATATAATACCCATAATAGTAACAGAAATAACACTTGGAAGATAAATAATCGCTCTAAAAATTTTATAACAAGGCGGATTTAGATTAATTAAATACGCTAAAGCAAGAGGAATAATTATTAAAAATGGAATAGCAATTAAATCAAAAAGAAATGTTGATAAAAATGATTGCCAAAATTTAGCAGGAATTCCGCTTACCGCTCCTAAACCTTTAAACAAATCAATATAATTCTTTAGTCCAATAAATTCATTATTAGATAAATCATATGGATTATAATTCATAAATGACATCACAATTCCAGAAAATACTGGAACTAAAGAAAATATAATAAAAATAATTAAATAAGGTGTTGTTAAACCTAAACCTAAAAATGATTGTTTAATTTTACTTTTTTGATATTCTTTCTTCTTATCAATAGTGCTTTCCATTAGAAATCACCCTTTAAGAATGATATAGCTTCATTTGTTTGATCTTGGCTAGATTTAATATTTGATTCATCATTTGAAGCATTACTTGATTCTGAAATTGTCCATAAAGCTGCTAAATTTTTAAATGTATCAGAATAATAAGGTGTATTACCAGGACATTCAAAATAATTTATATCTGGATAAAACATATTAATATAATTATTAACAAATTGATTTGATGAATATGTTTCATCATTTGCAATAATTGTTGAAGCAGTAATATGTCCTGCTTCTGCCCATTTAGCACCTATTTCACCAGTTTGAGTAAACCATTTAATAAATTCAAGAATTGCTGCTTTCTTTTCAATATTTTTAACAGTTTTAGACATAGCAAAGAAATGAGAATCACCAAAAATTTTATTTCCATTTTCTGATGTTTCATCCATACTGAACCAATGTGCAGTTGAAGTAGCACCTATTTTATCTTTTTGAACTGTTTCAATAGAAATGTTTCCATTATTAGTACCATATGCTTCAAAAATTGAATTTGCATTCCATGGCATACCGACAAAGAATAATGCTTTATTTGTAACAAATCTTGTTGTCGCAGCTGATTCAGGTAGACTATAATCAGCATAACCTAAATTGACAATTTCACGAATTGAATTAATTGCATTTTTAAAAGCTGTACGGTTTTCAGTATCATTATACCAAGTTGTATAATAATCAGAAGTATTATAGAAATATCCTCCATTTTGAATAACCGCAGTTCCAAAAACATAATTTCTAAAGAAATCAAGATTAGTAATCCAAGAAATTGGAGTAATATTTTCTCCTTCTTTAACTTTTTTACATAAAGCAAGTAATTCACTTCTAGTAGTTGGTATTTCTCCACCATATTTTTCTAATAAAGATTTATTATAATAAACAACATTACTTTGAGCATCAATAGGCACTCCAAACGTATATCCACTATAGCCTAAATCAGTATATTTGCTTAATCCTTCTGCATAATCATTCATTGAAATATCAATATGAGATAATTCCATTGCTTCATCAAATGGTTGAATTAATTTATTATCTGCAAACATCATATGACCTTTTTGATGTGACATAATTAAATCTGGAGCATTAGTATTCGTGGAAATTTGACTACTAACAGTTTGTTCGAAAGTATCTTGTCCAATATTAGTAACTGAAACAGTTATTTTGCCTTTATGTTCAGCATTGAATTGATTAATAATATTATTTAATGCAGCAATATCTTCACCATTAACAACAGTTGCTAAATCAATATCAATATCCTCAAAAATAACTTTATTATTGTCATCAAATTTTAAATTTCCTTTATTTTCCCACCATGGAGAAGATATTTCTTCTTTTCCACCTCCAGAAGTATTTGTACTTGTATTAGGGGTAGAAGTTGATGTCTCTCCACAAGAAACCATTGTTAATGCAAGCACAGTTAATAAAAATTTTTTCTTCATAAAAACCTCCTTTAATTCTTTACAATTCTAATGGTCAATCCACCATATTGATTTAATGAAAATGTATTTTTACTTTCACTAGTAAGATCAATTGTTGACACATTTAAATCTTTATAATTTTCACCATCTTGATATAAATATGCTTTATAACTTGTATTTGGTTCTAAGAAAGAAAAATCAATTTCAATATCTCTTTGATCAAAACCATTTATAGCACCTACAAACCATTCATTATTTTTTCTTCTAGCAACCGAATAATATTCATCCATTTTGCCACCTAAGAATTCACTTTCATCCCAACAAGCAGGTAAAGCTTTGAATAATTCATTAATATCTGCTCTAGCGTATGTTTGAGGATGATCAGCCATTGAAGGTAATCCTGATTCATATAAAACTGAGCATGCAATTTGACTACCAATTGTCATTCCTTTGCTTAAAGGATCAACAGTCGGAGTAAAATCAGTTGGCCCAACCACCATACGAGTAAACATAGAATTTACAATCGTTGCCGCATCAACACTTTTATTTTCGTTTCCTTTAATACCTTCACGATTAAGAACATTAGGATAAATTCTTCTTTCACCAGTTGGTTTATTAGAACCGTGGCAATTAACTACCATTTTTCTTTTAGCACATTCTTGATAAATACTTTCATACCATTCAATTGTTTTTTTATCTTCACCTTGATGAGTTTGACCAGTAGCATTTTGTCCATCAAAGAAATCAATCTTTATGCCTGCAACACCATAAGAGGCCCAAGTATCAAGTTTAGATTGTAATAAAGCTAAATTACCATTTGCAAAATCATTTAAAGCATTACACCAAACAATAACCTTAACATTTTTTCTAGTCGCATAATCCATGAATTCTTTAAATTGATTAGAGTTGAAATTAGCATTCCAACCTCCATCAAGAATTGTATATTTCCATCCCATCTCATTAGCTAAATCAACATATTGTTTTTGTAAAGTAAAATCATTTTGAGATGTTGTTCCTGTATACAATAACCAGTTCCAAGCCACTACACCAGGTTCAACCCAATCATAATCATAAATTTTCTTTTCTTCAGATGATAATTCATCGTAATTATCTGGACGATAATAACTTGCATCATCATAAACTTTTTCAACTAATTCACTATCAGTCACTTCTTTTAAAGATCCAGTAATACCCACTCGCCATGGAGAAGTAAATGGATAAGATAATTCAGAATCATCTTCAGCAATAGTGGCTGGGCTATGAATAGTTTGTAAGGACTATGAATAGTTTGTAAGGCTGTTGAACCATCTTCTTTACATTCTAGAAATGATCCATAAAAACCACTGCCAATTAGATTTGATTCAGTAATTAAAGAATACATTTCATTATCACCAACTTGATAAATAAAAGGCATTGATAATTGTCTACCATATAAATTAGTAGCTTTTCTTCTTTGATAAACTTCTTCATAAGCAAAGAAATTACCTTTACCATTTATTGTTTTATACGGCATATTCCAAGTAATTGAATCTTCTGGAAGAGTAAAAGTGGTTAATTCATTTTCAATATGAAATGTCCCTTTCGCATTATCAATAGATTCAATATCGTATTTAAAAGCATATCCATCATCATATGCACGCATTGTAACAGTTAAATAAAATGCATATTCTTTAAATTTTATTTTCATTTCATTACATGAAGCTTCCACTTGTGATGATTTTCCACTTATATTATCATAAATAACATTAATTTCATTTCTTTCAATATTTTCAAGTGTTAACATTTCATATAAATTAGCTTCTTGGAAAGAAAATCCTAATGTTGAATCTTCAATAACTGTAATATTATTTTTCTTTATAGAATACTTTAAAGATCCATCATCTTGTAAAATAACTCTTGCATTTAATTTTTTATCAGGTGAAGACACATCCCAATAATCACCTTCAACAATATCATTACTAGAAGAAGAATTTGAAATGGAAGTTTGTTCTCCACATCCTACCAGTAAACTTGATATTGCCAAAAACGTTAATAAAAATTTTTTCTTCATAATTATAATTGACCTTTAATTGCACTTTTAATACTATCAGCCATTGTTTCTACACTTGACATATTTTCCCAATAATAAACTTCTGGTAAATAAGTTTCGGCGACTGTTGTATTAATAATGCTCTTTTCTGCACTATGTCCATCTAAAGTTCTAAAATTATTTGGATCACCAACACTTTGTAATAATTTAATTGCAGGAACATTAGAATTTTTTACTTCGTTTGATTCAGCAACACTTTTTCTTAAAGGATACCAACCCGCTTTAGTAAGAGAAGAAGAATTTTTACTTAAATAATCAGCAAAGACAGCACCAGCGGCAATTTGAGTCATAGAAACATCTTTTGCTTTATAAAATTCAAGACCTACTTGATGCATTGGAATTTGATTTTTATTTTGTTTATCATTATCAGCAAATAAACCACTTAATGGCATAACTCCAATATTATTTAATTTACCAGCTACAGTTCCATTTGAAGCAATACCCATATTAATTAAACCAATTAACGATTTTTTTTGTTCAACATTATCAATAGCAGCACTATCAACCCATTCATTTTCATTAACGCCAGCTTGGCCATGTGCTTTACCACCAACACTAAATAATTCTGCAAAATTTGTTAAAGCAGTAATTGCATTTTTATTATCTTCGCCCCATTCATTAACATATTCATTATTTTTATATGAATAATATTCAGCATCATTTTGTAAGAATGTTGTTTGTGAAGCACATTCTTTAAATGTCCAAGAAGCATTAGAAACAATAGATTTAAATTCAGAATTTGAACTTACTTCACCTTCATATGCTTTTTGTAAAACAGTGACAAATTCAGTATAATTACTTGGTAAATGATCATAAATATTATATTTATTCATTAATTCTTTATTATATACAAGATAAGGAATACTGCCACCAAGTGGAAGAGAATATAACTTACCATTAATATAATTTTCTCTAATTGCATTTGCATAAAAATCAGTTTTATCAAAATCAATATTTGCTAAATCCAACACATCACTTGCTGTATAATATGTAGAGTATGTACTATTCATTCCTGGAGTTTGTTGAATTCTTAAAGAATGTGTATTTTGATTTAATTCAGTAGTAACATTAACTGTAATTTCGCCTAAATGCTCTTTATTGAATTGCTTTGCAAGTGTTTCAACATGAGATTTTGTTCCATTGAAATTACATCCAACCCAAACATTAACCACAGTATTTTCATATTTAATAGAACCATCCTCGTTTCTTGCAATTGATGAATCAAATTTATATTTAGCGTATAAAGTTAAATCACCATTTACTACATCAGTTTCAAATGACCATTTTTGTGTGCATGCTTGATCTTTATACCAACCTTCAAATTCAAATCCCATACGTGGACAAGTTGGAATTAATGCAGTGGAAATTTTATTTCCTTCATCAATAGTAATAGAAGCAGTCTCATTAATGCCATCGTAATTAAAATTAAAAGTTACGGTTCTTTTTTCAGCATTTTTATTCCATTTAGCATACAAAGTTAAATCAGAAGTGACATATTCTAAGAAATCAAATTTTACATTGCCTTCTTTATCTAGATACCAGCCATCTAAAGTATATCCTGCTCTAGTTGCTTTCCAGTTTGTTGCTCTTCTACCATTTTTAACAGTAACTACTCTTGGAGATGAGCCTTCATAATTTAAATCATATGTTACAGTGTATTCGTCTTTTACTTCTTGTGTATCACTTGTTGCAGGTGAATCAGATGATGTTGGATTTTGTCCACAAGCAGTAATACCTACTAGTGTTCCAAACAAAGCCATTGTTGATAAAATTTTGAATTTTGTTTTCATATTTCCTCCATAAAATAAAAAGTATGCAAGGTGGTCCTTACACATTAATAATATATATTCATTAATTGAAAGCGCTATTATTAAATTTAATATTTTATGTTATCAATATATTTAAACTTAAAATTAATTAGTAATATTATGTATATTTTTAGAAAAAGGAGCAGAATTTATATAAAAAATCTTATTATATTTAAATTTAATATTTATGTATTTTTTCATAATAAAAAGGAGATTTCTCTCCTTTAAGCACTTATTTAATTAAGCATTAAAAACAATTGAAGAAATATGACATTGTTTAAAATCACCATTTTTAACAATATCAAATTCTACTTTACTAGCGCCTTCACTAACAGTAATAGTTGCAACATTTTCATTAATAGAAATACTTCCACCTGTAAGAGAAGAAATTGTACTTAAACTTGATTTATTATTAGCGCTTGCTAAGTTTATTTCAATTGTTGAAACACTTTCTTCACCCCAAGATAATTCAACATGTTGCCCTACATATAATCTTAAAGGATTAGATAAATAAGTTCCATTACCAACATTACTAGCAGATGTAGCTTTAGTAACTAACTAAGCCATAAGTCTCCATTTCTGAATCATCAACAAAATATTTTTCAACTCCATTTACTGCTGGAACTACTGCACCATTAAAATAAGAAGCAATCATTTTCCCAAACTGCTTTATCTGAATTAGAATCAGTAATTAAAGTCTCACTAGAAAAATCTAAAACATTTTCTGCTATTTCTTCATGAGCAAATATTTGAATAGTAAATTCATTAATTCCAAAATAAAATGCAACATCAACTAATTTATCTTTATCAACTGCACTATATCCATCTTCTTTAGAATAAGTTACAGTATATTGATTTTCTTCTAATATAGCTTTATATTCTTCTTCAGCATTACTATCAACATCATTACAATAAATAAAATATCCTGCTCCTAATAATGAATAATCTAATACAGAATATGTTGACGCAGAAAAACTTGGAACATCTACATTAAAAATAGCTTTAATATTATCACTTGGCCAAGATGTTAAAACTTCTCCACTATCACTAGAATTATCAAATATTTGAATATAGAAATAACCATCATCTGCTAAATAATAACCAACAACAACTTTATTATCTGCATCAACTGCTAAATCTCCATTCCATTCTTCATCATATTCAATAGTAAAATTTGCATCTAATAAAGTTTGTTTATAAGAAGCTTCTAAATTTTCATCATTACTTTCAAAAGAAATGGTTAAACCATATTCTTCCATATTTGAATCATCAACATAATACTGTTCAATTCCATTTACCGCAGGAACTACTGCACCATTAAAATAAGAAGCAATCAAATTTGCTGGCCAGGCAGTTAACTCACCTTTACTAGATGAATCTAAATAAGCAACCAATTGATTACCTTTATTAATTTCATAATAGTATCCATCACCACCATCATAAATACCATCATTTTCAGAAAAAGAATAAGTAACTGTTATCCCATTTTTTTCATTAGAGAAAACGGCTTCTTGAAAAGTGAATTCACCAGTAATATTTGTTAAATTACCTTCTTCGTCTTCATCATAGCTACTATAAGCCATGACTTCCATTTCTTCATCAAGAACCCATCCATTACTAATTAAAACATCCTTATAACCAGAAATATGATTTGTTAATAATTCATCATATAAAACAATAATTCCATTTTCTGCATCAATTTCATACTTAAAAGTAGTTTCATCAAATTGATGATATGGTAAAACACCTTTTAAATATTCATTCATCAAATCTTTTATTTCATTTGACCATTCTTTATTAGTTGAAGCACTATCACTCATACTAATTGATTCACCATTATTATTTGATGAAATATTTTCTCCACATCCACTTAAACCAACAAGTAGTAAAGCGGGAATTAACAACATAACTTTTTTCATAACATCTCTCCTTAGTTAGGATTAGTATAAATGTTTTTATTTTATGTAAAAAGAAAAAAAACATAATTTTAAAAATTTTTTTTAAATAAAAAAGAAAAAAAGTTTATTTCAAATTAATTTCTTAAATTTCTAAATAAATAGGTGATTACGCAATTGTTTAGGAAATAATTAGTAAAAAAAAAGTTCAACACATTACTGCATCAAACTAACTATTTATGGCTGGAGAAGAGGGATTCGAACCCCCGATAACCTAGTTCAGAGCTAGGTGACTTACCGCTTGTCGATTCTCCAAAACATAAGTATTTTATCACTTAAATTATTTATTTTGCAATAAATTGATTTAATGAAGAAGAATAACAATATCCATAATTATCTAATATTTTAATTATTTCTTCTTTATCTTCATCTAAATCATCACACAATTTGTCAAGTGATGAATAAAAATCTCTTAATTTCATATTAATTATACTTAAAAGTATTGTTGGATTATTTGGTAAACTATTCATCTAAAAGCAAATCTCCTATTTTTGAAATATATAATCTTCTTTTTCTAATTAGTTCATGATTATAATTTTTCCATTGTCTTTGAACATTTAAATTATCTTCTAATTCTGGGCCAGTTTCTGCATATTTAATCCCATGCTTAACACATGATTTTAAAACTTCATTCATTAAAATAGCATTAATACCTAATCCTTGTAGAGATGGTTTAACTGCAATTAATAACATATCAATAGTATCATTTTTATTTAAAGCCGATAATAAATTAATCCATCCTAATGGAAAAAGTTTGCCATTACAACTTCTAGAAGCATTACTTAAAGAAGGTACGACTGCAGCAAATCCCACAACATCATTATTTTTATCTTCTACAACACATATGTAATCACTATTAATAATTGGTATAAACGAACCCATATAATAATTAACAAGTTCTTCACTTAAAAATACTGTCCCATATAAAGAAGCAAATGCTTCATTATATACTTTAAAAGCTTTTTGAACATAAGGCATAATTTCTTTACGTGATTTAAATTTAACAACATGATATCCTTTTTTTTGAACCATTTGCGAAATTCTATCTAGTTGAGGATAGACTTTATTAGGTAATTTAATACGATATTCAAACCAATCAACTTGCTTTTTCATGCCTATTTTTATCATATGATTGTTGTAATAAGGATAATTATAATAAGTTATAAAAATATTTTTATGTTCAAAACCTTCATATAACATTCCTTCTTTATCAAAATCAGTAAAACCATTAGGCCCTTCAATTTCTTCAATATTATTTTCTAAAGCATATTCTTTTGCTTTTCTAAATAAAGCTTTTGTTACATCTATATCATCAATAACATCAAAATGACGAAATCTCATTCTTTTTGTGGAAAATTTTTCATCCGCTGGAGGATTAATTAAAGCACATAATCTTCCCACTAACTTATTATCTTTATAAGCTAAAAAACATTTATATTTACAATTTTTTAAAGATGGATTTTTATTTGTAAAATCTTTATAATCATCATTAAAAAGAGGTGGTGTAAAATATTCTGAATTTTTATATAATTTTAAAGGAAAATAAATGAATTTTTTTAATTCTTTTTTTGTTTTTACTT
>FR889467.1:0-3630 GCA_000432895.1 Firmicutes bacterium CAG:449
CATATAAAGCAAGGATTTTAGAAACTTCTTCACCTACTTGATTTTCCGCAAGTAAAATATGAGCATCATCTTGAGTAAATCCTCTAACTCTAAATAAACCATTTAATGCTCCAGATGCTTCATAACGATGAACTAAACCAAGTTCACTATATCTTAAAGGTAAATCTTTATATGAATGTAAACCATTTTTATAAACAAGAATTGCTCCTGGGCAGTTCATAGGTTTAATTGCGTATGTTCCATCTTCAACTTCAATAGTGAACATATCTTCTTTATAATGATCCCAGTGTCCAGATGTTTCCCATAATTGACGATTTAACATAATAGGTGTAGAGATAGTGGTATATCCATGCTTTCTATGTAAATCTAACCAATAGTTTTCAAGTGTTCTTCTTAAAATAAAGCCTTTTGGTAACCAAAATGGAAGTCCTGGACCATAATCACTTAACATAAATAAGCCAAGTTCTTTACCTAAACGACGATGATCTCTTTTCTTTCTTTCTTCTAAGTTATTTAAATGAGTCTTTAATTCTTCTTCAGTCCAGAATGATGTACCATAAATTCTTGTTAACATTTTGTTTTTAACATCTCCACGCCAATACGCTCCAGCAACAGAGAGTAATTTAAAATGTTGAATTTGAGAGACTTTTTCAACATGTGGGCCTGCACATAAATCAAAGAATTTACCTTGATAATAAATAGTAATAGTTCCATCAATTCCTTCAATTAATTCTTTTTTATATTCATTATCTTTAAATAATTCAAGTGCTTCTTGTTTTGAAACTTCTTTTCTAATAAAAGGATTACCAGAAGCGGCTAATTTTTTCATTTCTTTTTCAATAGCAGGTAAATCAGCTTCTGTAATTTTATCTTCACCAAAATCTACATCATAATAAAAGCCTTCTTCAATGGCTGGACCAAAACCAAATTTTGCATTTGGGTAGAGATTATGAATAGCTTCTGCCATTAAGTGTGAAGTAGAGTGATTTAAAACGTGATATGATTCAGGATCGCTTTTTTTAATTAAGTTAAATTCTCCACCATGTTCAATAGGACGATTTAAATCATAAACTTTTCCATCTAAAGAATATGCAATAGATGCTTTAGCTAAACTAACTGAAATTGATTGAGCAACTTCTAAACCGGTTTTGTTTTCTTCAACATTAATCTCTTTTCCATCTAATAATTTTAATACCATAAATTTTCCTCCCATAAAAAAATCCTTACATAAAAATGTAAGGACGATTATCTTCGCGGTACCACCTTAATTCATTTATAAAAATAAATGCACTTAATTTTGCTATTAACGTTAGCATACGCCTTATTACTAAGGTAGCTCCATAGTGGTATTTGAAGTTTTGTATATTTCTTTCACCAAATGAAATATTCTCTAATATGCTTCTTCAAACGTGTCTATTTCAAAGCCAAGACTATTATTTAATATAAATTTTTATTTTTCAATATAAATTTTTATTTTTCTAAAACTAATGCAACACTGGCTCCACCAATTAAACCAGCATCTTGATCAAATTTTGCTAAAACTAAATTGATTTTTTTCATTGGATATTTACTAATTAAGATATTTGATTCTTTTATTAATTGATCAAAGAATAAATCTTGTGATTTCATAACTCCACCTGATAAAACAATGCAATCAGTATTAAAAATAATTTGAATATTAAATAACATTTCACTTGTTAATCTAATCCAATCATTTAAAATTTGTTTTGCAAGAGAGTTATTTTCTCTTACTAAAGTAAAAAATTCAAAAGCGTTATTAACTTTTAAAGAATTTAATGCACATAATTTAACAATGCCTGTACCAGATAAAAGTTTTTCTAAATAATAATTTTCGCCTTTATAAGAAATAATTTCATTACCAATTTCAAAAGGTAAATCAATTAAATTTTTATTATAGATAAAACCTCCACCAACACCAGTTGACATCGTAACAAAATATGATGTTTGATAGTCTTTACTGGCTCCAAATAAAGCTTCAGATAAAGCAGTGCAATTCGCGTCATTAATAATTCTAACATTAAAGAAAGGATAGTTTTTTAATATTTCACCCTTTAAATCGAAATCATCTAATTCTAGATTTGTAATATGATTAATATGATCGTTTTCAATAAAGCCACAGGCTGAAATACCAACTTTTTTTACATTATATTCTTGGTATGGTAAATAAGAAATTAATCGACATATTTGATTTGCTAAAGCAATTTTATCTTTTTTGATTGATGGTTCACGATTAACTTTAATAATTTCTAAATCACTACTAATCAAGCCAACACGAACATTTGTTCCACCTAAATCGACTGAAATAACATATTCTTTCATTTTAAAAATCTAACTCCTTTGGTTTAATAACAGATATTATTTTCATAAAGTTTGTATTATGAGCACCAGTAGGGACACCTCCAGTGATAATAATATTACTACCTGGTTCTAGACCAAGCTTTTTAGCTTGTAACAGAGCAATAACTTCCATTTCTTCAATAAATTGAGGTAAACGAGGTAATATTACTGGATATACTCCCCAGTTCAAGCAACTTGCAAATGCTTCTTGACGATTATCAGTAATAAAAAGGATTGGACAGCATGGTCGAGCTTTAGAAATTAATCGAGCACTATCAGGTGAAGAAGAGAAAGTAACAATTAATTTTGTATTTGTTAATACAGCTGTTTGGACAATTGAATTAGCCATAGCAGAATTAACAGTTTTATGTGGATTAAGCATAAACGCATTATAAGAAGTTGATGCTTTTGCATAGTAATCAGTATATTCTTCCATTCTACTAGCAATTTTAGCTTGAGTAGCTGTAGTAATAATAGGATATTCTCCGCTTGCAGATTCAGCTGATAACATTACACAATCAGTTGATTCAAGAACAGCATTAGCAACATCAGAAACTTCTGCTCTAGTTGGATTTGGATTTGTTTTCATTGAATCAAGCATTTGGGTGGCAGTAATAACTGGTTTACCAGCAATAATACATTTTCTAATTAATTCTTTTTGAATAATTGGAACTTCTTCAGCAGGAATTTCAACTCCTAAATCACCTCTAGCAACCATTATCCCATCACTAGTTTCAATAATTTCATCAATATTTTTAACAGCCATTGGGTTTTCAATTTTAGAAATTATTTTAATATCAGGACGATTATTATCAGTTAAGATTTTTTTAATAGCTAAGATATCATCTTTATTTCTAACAAAAGAAGCAGCGACAAAAGAAAATCTTTGTGAACATCCCCAAACTAAATCATCATAATCTTTTTGAGAGATGTATTCCATTTTAATTTCTGTATCAGGACAATTAACACCACGTTTATTTTTTATTATGTGATGATTTAAAGCTTTAGTAACAATTTCATGATTTTTTTCATCTTTTTCAATTACTTTTAATGTTAAATTACCATCATCAAGTTTAATTCTATCACCTATATTAACATCGTCATATAAGCCTTTATAAGTAACAGAAAACTTTTCTTTGTTACCGATCATTTCGTTCATTGAAATTCTTACAATATCATCAGTTAAAATTGAACAAGTATTATTTTCAAAATCACCAGTTCTAATTTCTGGACCTTTAGTGTCTAACATTACAGGCATGATAATTCCATCAT
>FR889467.1:3704-3879 GCA_000432895.1 Firmicutes bacterium CAG:449
AAGTGCC
This sequence comes from Firmicutes bacterium CAG:449, assembly GCA_000432895.1. GTDB lineage: Bacteria > Bacillota_I > Bacilli_A > RFN20 > CAG-449 > CAG-449. The sequence continues at coordinate 3,712 of FR889467.1, forward strand.
ATGTGAAAAATTACATCTCATAACATTCATTCCTGCATTATATAGTTCTTTACAGGTTTTGTAAGTGTCGGAAGCGGGTCCAATTGTACAAACTATTTTTGTATTTTTTGATATATTCATTTTTATCTCCCATTTATTTTATTAAATAAGCACAAGTAAAATATAACA
>FR889467.1:3958-5006 GCA_000432895.1 Firmicutes bacterium CAG:449
ATATTATTTAAGAGGTTAAATATGAACTCGTTAGTTTTTTTGTCCAAAGAAGATTATTATGAAGTAAGACTTGGCTCGATGCTTGCTAGTTATGATCGAGATATTCTTACTATTTTATATCAACCAATTATTGGTTGTGTGGCTTTAGCGTTATATTTTACTTTATGGGGTGAAGTGAAATATAATGATTTTGATTCTTTAAAAAAACATGAAGTTTTAGCTAAAAAAATGGGAATTGAAGTTAATCAAATCCTTGAAGGAAGAAAAAAATTAGAAGGAATTGGTTTATTAAAAACATATAAACAAAAACTTGATAAAAATAAATATTCATTTGTTTATGAAATTTTTGCACCAAAAACTCCAAAAGATTTTTTTGATGATGTTTTATACAAAGGTTTATTATCACAAAAAATTGGAGCAAAAGAATTAGAAAGATTAGCAATTTTATTTTCTAATAAAGAAAATATTAATCCAGATTTAGAAGAAATTACTTCTTCTTTTAGCGATGTTTATCAAATTGATGATAATGAAACAATAAAAGTAATGGATATACAAACTTCTAGAGGTAGAAAATCAATTAGTATTGTTTCTAATTTTGTTCTTGATGATTTACTTGTTGAACTTAAAAATACCGCGCAAATTTCTCCAAGTGCTTTTTCAAATGATGATTTAAATGAAATTAGTCGAATTGCTACTTTATTTGGTTTAGATGTTTTATCAATGTCAGAAATTATTAGTCGTATTTATAATCCAAATAGTGAAAAGCATCTTGATTATGATGAATTAATGAAATATGCAACAAAAATGAAAAGTGGTATTCGTATTACTAGTATTGAAAATGAGCAAAAAGAATATTCTAATAATGATAAATTTGGTAAGAAACTTAATGAATTTAATGAATATTCACCTTATAATTTCTTAAAATTAAGACAAAACTTTACTGATCCTGCCCCAAGTGATTTAAAAATTATTAATTTATTATCACAAAAATATGGTTTACCTGCACCAGTAATTAATGTTATTGTCGATTATACATTGCTAATGTGTG
>FR889468.1:0-5562 GCA_000432895.1 Firmicutes bacterium CAG:449
TATATTAAATAAGAATTATTTAAAACTTGTTTATTTTATTTGTATTGACTAAAATAGTTTTGATAGTAAATAGGAGTTAAATTTTATGAAAGCATCAAAAATGATTATACCAACTTTGAAAGAAGCTCCAAGTGAAGCGATTATTCCTTCTCATATTTTAATGCTAAGAGCAGGATTAATAAAAAAACTTGTTTCAGGTGTTTATAATTTTTTACCACTTGGTATGAGAACATTAAGAAAAATTGAAAATATTATTAGAGAAGAAATGGATAATGCTGGAGCACTTGAAATTCTTTCTTCTGCTATGCAACCTAAAGAATTATGGGAAGAATCTGGAAGATGGTCAAAATATGGTCCAGAATTAATAAGATTTAAAGATCGTCATAATCATGAATATTGTTTAGGACCTACTCATGAAGAGATATTTACAGACTTAGTTAAAAGTATGATTAAATCATATAAATCTCTTCCTATTAACATTTATCAAATACAAACAAAATATCGTGATGAAATGAGACCAAGATTTGGCCTTATGAGAGGACGAGAATTTATTATGAAAGATGCTTATTCTTTTGATTTAGATGAAAAAGGACTAGATGTTTCATATCAAAATATGTATGAAACTTATTGTCGTATTTTTACAAGACTTGGCATTAATTATAAAATAGTTCTAGCAGATACTGGCTCTATTGGTGGTAATGGCTCACATCAATTTATGGCTTTATCAAATGTTGGTGAATCAGAAATTATTTATTGTGAAGATTGCCATTATGCTGCTGATGAAGAAAAAGCTTCCTCTATTTGCTTTAAATTAGAAAAAGAAGATAAATTACCTCTTGAAGAAGTATTTACTCCAAATGTTCATACAGTGGATGAAGTAGCAAATTTCTTAAACGTTAATCATGCTAAAGTTGTTAAAACAATGATTTATTACGCTGAAGATAATAAAATGTTTGGAGCGTTTTTAGTACGTGGCGATTGTGATGTTAATGAAATTAAAGTTGCGGCTTGCTTAAACTCTAGTGAAGTTTTCACTCGTCTTGCTACAGATGAAGAAATTGTTACTTTAGGATCTAAAGTTGGATTTATTGGTCCAAAAGGATTGAATATTAAAATTTTTATAGATAATGAAATTAAAGATATGACTAATTTTGTTATCGGTGCTAATAAAGAAAACTATCATTTGAAAAATGTTAATGTGGAAGATATTGATGGAGAATATGTAGACATAAAAAAAGCAAAAGAAGGCGATAGATGTCCAATTTGTGGTAAACTTTTAAAATCTGAAAGAGGAATTGAAGTTGGTCAAATCTTTAAATTACAAACAAAATATTCTAAACCGATGGATTGTGTTTATTTAAATGACCAAGGAAAGACAGTTCCTATGGTAATGGGATGTTATGGAATTGGAGTGACAAGAACATTTGCTTCTATTGTTGAACAGCATCATGACGAAGAAGGAATTGTTTTTCCTTTACAAGTAGCTCCATATCATGTAGGAGTAATTGCTGTTAATTATGAAGATGCTGAACAATCAAAAGTAGCGGATTATTTACATGATGAATTTATAAGTAAACATGTAGAAGTTGTTGAAGATGATAGAAAACTTAAATTAGGATTTAAATTAAAAGATTGGGAACTTGTTGGCTTACCTTATTTAATTATTGTAGGTAGAAGAGCAAGTGAAGGAATTGTTGAATTTAAAAATAGATATACAGGTATAAAAGAAGAAGTTACTCTTTTAGAAGCAATATCGAGAGTTGAACAAGAAGTTAAAAAAATCTAACTGGAAGCTATATAGACAAAATATCTTGATTTTTAACGAAAAGTATCTTATTATAATATTGCTTGAGGAGTAGTGTACTAGAGTAAATTCGTCAGCACGATTAATTTCCGGATTTACTAATCTAAATGATTTCACCAGATCAAGGTTATTTATTAACTTTGGTCTTTTTTTAAGCCGAAATTAATAATTTTTAGGGAGGAGAAAGATATGTCACCAATTATCACAATCATTTTAATTGTTGCAGCGATAATTATTTTATTGTTTGCAATCTCTTATGTTAAGGCACCACCTGATACTGCCTACATAATTACTGGTCCAAGAAAACAAAGAGTTTTAATCGGACGTGCAGGTTTTAGAATACCTTTTTTACAAAGAGTAGATAAATTACCGCTTAACCTTATTCAAGTTGATATTAAAACTCCAGATGCAGTTCCAACTTCAGAATTTATTAATATTTTTGTTGATGGTGTTGCAAATATTAAAATCGGTTCATCTAAAGAAGATATTGCTTTAGCTTCACAAATCTTCTTACAACAAAAACTTACTGGAATTCAAGCAATTGCAAAAGAAGTTCTTGAAGGTAACATGCGTGAAATCATTGGACAAATGAAACTTACAGATCTTGTACATAATCGTGATTTATTTGCTGAAAAAGTTAAAGATAATGCAATGCAAGATATGGCAAGAATGGGTTTACAAATTATCAACTTAACAATTCAAAACTTTTCTGATAAAGAAAATGTTATTCAAAATTTAGGTGTCGATAATATTACTCAAATTCAAAAAGATGCTCAAATTGCTCGTGCTAATTCTGAAAGAGATGTTAAAATTGCACAAGCTGCTGCTCTTGAAATGGCAAACAAAGCTAGTGTAGAAGCACAAACAAAAATTATTCAACAAAATACTGATTATGAATTAAAAAAATCTGAATTAAAGAAACAATCAGATACTGCAGCTGCTGATGCAGATGCTGCATATAAGATTGAGGAACAAAAAAGATTAGAAGAAATTAACGTTGCTCAAATTAATGCTGATATTGCAAAAAGAGAAAGAGAAGTTGAACTTGGCCAAAAAGAAGTTGAATTACAAGAAAAGCAATTAGCTGCACAAATTAATAAAAAGGCTGATGCAGAAAAATATGCAACTGAACAACAAGCTCAAGCTGAACTTTTCCAAAGACAAAGAGCAGCAGAAGCTGAAAAATTTGAATTAGCTCAAAAAGCGGAAGCCCAAAAATTACAAGCAGAAGCTGAAAAAATTGTTAAACAAAGAGCAGCTGAAGCTATGAAGATTCAAGCAGAAGCTGAACGTTATGCTTCTGAACAAAAAGCTTTAGGTATTGAAGCGGTTGGTAAAGCAGAAGCTATGAAGAAAATGGGTGAAGCATCTGTTTTACAACTTATCTTAGATTCCAATGTCTTGCCAGAAATTGTACGTGCATCTAGTGAGCCACTTGCTGCAGCTTATTCTAAGATTAATGGTATTACAATGTATGGAGAAGGTAATACAACAAAATTGGCAGAAGAAATTACAAACAATTCTTCACAAATCGTTTCTAGTGTTGAAAAATCATTAGGTATTGATTTAAAATCTGTTCTTGCTGGTTATTTAGGCGGAAAACTTGCTAATAAACCAAAAGATGAAGATAAATAAATTTGTTAAACTGTTAGGAAATAAAATTCTTAACAGTTTTTCTTTTTTTTAATTACATAGTTATATATAATATCATTTGCTATCGAGGAGTATTTATGAAAATAACAAATGAAATGAATATGACTGAAGGTAATCTTTTTAAAAAGATTATTACTTATTCTTTACCTTTTATTTTTTCTGGTATTTTACAACTTTTATATAATGCAGCAGATTTAATTGTTTGTGGTCAATTTGGATCAGTTCATGCAAGTGGAGCAATTTCCGCGACTAATGCATTAATTAATTTAATTATTCAATTATTTTTAGGTTTAAGTGTCGGAAGCAATGTTATTATGGCTAGATGCTATGGTCAGAAAAATAAAGAAAAAGGTCAAAGAGTTGTTTATACATCTATGATTTATTCTTTAGTTTTTGGTATTGTCATAGGAATTTTTGGTTTTATATTTAGTAAATATTTTTTAATTTGGATGGGAACCCCTGATGACATTATTGATCTATCAACAATATATTTACAAATTTATTTTATTGGTTTGCCATTTTCGATGATTTATAATTTTGGCTCTAGTTTATTTAGAGCTGTTGGTGATACCAAAAGACCATTTATTTTTCTTTCCAGTGCAGGAATTATTAATGTAATTTTAAATTTAATTTTTGTTATTTGTTTTAATATGGATGTAGCTGGAGTTGCTCTAGCAACAATTATTTCAGAAGGCATTTCGGCTTTGTTAATTGTAATTAGTTTATTTAAAAGTAATGGTTTTTTTGAATTTAAATTGAAGGATTTAAAATTTCATCGTCATGAAGGTGCTGAAATAATGAAGATTGGCTTACCTGCTGGAATTCAATCAACTTTATTTAGTGTTTCTAATGTTTTAATTCAATCTAGTGTAAATAGTTTAGGAACTTTAGTTGTTGATGGCAATGGTGCTTCTTCTTCACTTGAAGGATTTATCTATACATCAATGAATTGTATTGCTCAATCAGCTGTATCTTTTGTTTCGGCAAATTATGGTGCAAAACATAAAAAGAACATTTTAAAAACGATGTTTTATTCAATGATTTTAATTATTTTAGCAAATTTACTTGTTGGTGGAGTTATTGGTATTTTTAATGAACAATTGATTAGATTATATATTCAAGATGATGTGGCTATAAAAGTTGCACAATAAAGACTTTTAATTATTAGTTTAACTTATTTTACTTGTGGGTTTATGGATTTATTTGCTTATTGTTTGAGGGGAATTGGCTATTCAATAACCCCAATGATTATTACTTTATGTGGTGCATGTGGATTAAGAATTGTTTGGATTTTAACATTTTTTCAAATGGAAGAATTTCATAATATTCAAGGATTAGTTGTTTCTTATCCAATATCATGGATAATAACTGCATTAGTACAAGTAATATTTTTTATTATTGTTTATAGACATTTAAAATTTAAAGAAGATTAAATTAGCCTTTACTTTTGTATTATTTCGTACTATTATTTATACGATATCGTACTAAAGTGAGGCTTTTTTTTATGGAATCATTTTCTTCAAAAGAATTAAGAAAAATAAATTATTTAATTAGCGAATATGAATGGTTATATCATGAATTGGCATTAAAATTTAATTTAACTGATAGTACTATGAAAATTTTATATGCAATTTGTGATATTGGTGAACCAACTCAAATAATAGATATTTGTAAACATACGGCTACGAGTAAACAAACTATTAATTCTGCTCTTAGAAAATTAGAAATTGAAAATATTATTTATTTAAAATTTTCTGATAGAAAAAGTAAAAATGTTTTTCTTACTGATAAAGGAAAAATATTAGTTGAAAAAACTGTAAAAAAAATAATTTTAATTGAAAATGAAATATTTAATAGTTGGAGTAAAGAAGAGTTAGAAGTTTATTTTAAGTTATTAGAAAAATATAATTATCAATTTAAGGATAAAATAAAGATGATGGAGGAAATTAAATGATTCGTTTGTCTGATCATTTTTCATTGAGAAGGTTATTACGTTATGCGTTACCTTCAATTGCAATGATGATATTTTCATCCATCTATGGCATAGTAGATGGATTTTTTGTATCTAACTATGTTGGTAAAATGGCTTTTACGGCAGTTAATTT
>FR889468.1:5644-10755 GCA_000432895.1 Firmicutes bacterium CAG:449
TGCAGCTTTGATTTCTAAAACAATGGGTGAGAAAAATATAAAAAAGACCAAAGAAACTTTCTCTTTAATTATCTTTACATCAGTTGTTTTAGGCATAATTTTATCTATTTTAGGCATAATTTTTTTACCACAAATTGCTTCTTTATTAGGTGCAAAAGATGAAGTTTTAACTGATTGTATTTTATATGGGAAAATTATTTTAATCTCTTTACCTTTTTATATTTTGCAATATGAATTTCAATGTTTATTTTCAACAGCCGGAAAACCAAAATTTGGATTGATTGTAACTGTTATTTCTGGAATGAGTAATATTATTTTTGATTATTTATTAGTCGCAGTTTTTTCTTTAGGATTATTTGGTGCCGCTATTGCAACAATGATTAGTCAAATTGTAGGAGGAGTAATTCCATTAATCTATTTCTTTAGTAAAAATAAAAGTTTATTGCATTTTGTTAAATTTAAATTTGATATTAAATCATTATTAAAAGTATGCAGTAATGGTTCATCTGAATTTTTAAGCAATGTTTCTTCTTCTTTAATTAGTATTTTATATAATTTACAATTGTTAAAATATGCTGGTGAAAATGGTGTAGCAGCTTATGGAGTATTAATGTATGTAAGTATGATATTTCAAGCTATTTTTATTGGCTATTCTATTGGTGTTAGTCCAATTGTTGGATATCATTATGGAGCTAAAAATACTTCTGAATTAAAAAATGTTTTTACGAAAAGTATGATAGTTATTTTTATAACGGCAATTATAATGTTTATATGTGGAGAATTATTATCTGAACCGATTTCAAGAATTTTTGTTAATTATGATGATGAATTACTTCAAATTACTAAGAATGCCTTTAGAATTTTTTCTTTTTCATTTTTACTTTCTGGTATGTCAATCTATGGATCATCATTTTTTACATCGTTAAATAATGGACTTATTTCAGCTTTAATTTCTTTTTTAAGAACCGTTGTCTTTCAAGCAAGTGCGGTAATGATTTTACCAATCTTTTTAAAATTAAATGGCATTTGGCTTTCAATTGTAGTAGCGGAGTTAATGTCGTTTATTATAACTTTTACATTTTTAATTATGAAAAGAAAAAAGTATCAATATATATAATTGACAGCGCTTACAAGAGAATATATAATAAAAATATAATTTAGTAAATCGTTTTACTAAAAGATGAAAGTAAATAAATTATGGCAAGTTTAAAATTAAATCATATTTATAAAGTTTATGAAAATGGTACAAAAGCAGTATCAGACTTTAACATGGAAATTAAAGATAAAGAATTTATTGTTATTGTTGGACCTTCTGGATGCGGAAAATCCACTACATTAAGAATGATTGCAGGACTAGAAGAAATTACTGCAGGTGATTTATTTATTGATAATAAATTTGTTAATGAACTTGAGCCAAAAGATCGTGATGTCACCATGGTGTTCCAAAATTATGCTTTATATCCTCATATGACTGTTTATGATAATATGGCATTTGGATTAAAAATTGCAAAAGTTCCAAATCAAGAAATTGATGAAAGAGTACATGAAGCTGCTAAAATTTTAGATATTGAAGATTACTTACAAAAAAAACCACGTGAAATGTCTGGAGGACAAAGACAAAGAGTGGCTTTAGGAAGAGCAATTGTTCGTCATCCAAAAGTCTTTTTACTTGATGAACCTTTATCAAATTTGGATGCTAAATTACGTGCCACAATGCGTACTGAAATTTTAAAATTGCATAATCGTTTACAAACAACTTTTATTTATGTTACGCATGATCAAATTGAAGCGATGACTATGGGAACAAGAATTGTGGTAATGAAAAAAGGATTTGTCCAACAAATTGATTCGCCAAAGAATTTATATTTTTATCCAAAAAATAAATTTGTTGCAGGATTTATTGGAACGCCTCAAATGAATTTTTTCAATGGGAGAATTGTAATTGAAGATCATAAAGCTAAAATTACTCTTGCAAACCAAGATATTAAAATTCCGTTAAATATTGTTGAAAAAATGGATAAAAAATATTTTAATGGTCAAGAAATTATAATTGGTATTCGTGCTGAAGATATTCATTATGAAGGAAAAGAAGATGATTATGCTATTAATGTTATTCCTCAAGTAATAGAAGAACTTGGCGCGGAAACATTAGTCAATTCAATTTTAGTTGATTCAGATGTTCAAATTACTTTCAAAGTAAACAATATGATTGATTTACAAATAGATAAAAATATAAAAGTATATATTGATCCATTAAAATTACATTTCTTTGATAAAGAAAGTGAAGAAACTTTATTACCAAGAATCCCAGATAAAAGACATTTCTCTATTAAATATAGTAGAGGAAAATATATTTTATTTGGTCAAGAAATTGATTTACCACTTGTATTTAAAGAAAAAATGGAAAAGAAAAGTTATTTATTAACAATACCAACTAATTGTGTAAAAGTAGGTGGACTTTTTAAAGGAATAATTAATCAATGTGAAAAAATAAATGAACAATATTTATTACATATTCTTTGTAATGAAGAGTTGGTATTTTGTTTAAGTGATAAAGAATATGAAATTGGTCAAGAAGTTGAATTCGATATAGATGTTACTAAAGTAATTTTAAATGATGAAAATCAAGAATTAGTTAAAGCAATTGAAGAAAATAATATTGTTTATGGAAAATTACATCGAATCAAGGCTCTTGTACCAGTTAATAAAAATGGAAAAACTATAGAAAAGAAAAAAGTTGGATTTCAATATGAAATAGCTAATACATATATTGATGTACCTTATCAAATGTACGATAAAACACTAGCTGTTTTAGTAAAGAAATTTGAATTACATAAAATCGAATATTCATTTTCTACTTCAAAAGAAGTTTCAATAAATGAAGGAATACCTTTAAAATTAAAAACAATTTTAGATTATGGAAATAATTTAAAATATGGAATATTTGAATTAAATAATGAAGAAATAACGTTAAAAATGCCTTCATCGTTTAATGAAAATGATAATTTTACATTAAAACTTACTTACGAAGATTTAAAAGCTCGTGATACGCATTTTGATATAATATTGAATTAATTATGAAAACAGTTAGTATAAAAGATATTGCTAAAGAAACTGGCTTATCAATTACTGCAGTTTCTTTAATATTAAATAATAAATCAACAACAATACCTCAAGAGACTATTAATCGGGTAAAAGAAGTTGCATTAAAATTTGGTTATAGACCAAATGTTATTGCTTCTTCTTTAAGAACGAAAAAAACAAAAACTATAGGTTATGTTATGCCAAGTATTGAAAATAGTTTTTTTTCGGAAATTGCCAAAAAAGTTGAAAAAATTGTTGAAGAATATGGATATAGCATCATTATTTGTAGTTCAAATGATAAATTTGAAAAAGATTATAATTTAATACAAATGTTAACTTCGAGAATGATAGATTTTTTAATTTTTTGTCCAAGTGTTGAAACTTTACATGGAACAAATATTCAAAAAATAATTAATCTATTACAATCAATTAATACTCCTTATATTGTGGTAGATAGGCAAATTAAAGGTGATATAAAATCTAAAGTTGTATGTGATGATCATCAAGGCGGAATGCTTGCAACAAAACATTTAATTGATAGTGGGCATAGAAAAATCGCTTGTATAACTGGTCCTTTAGAAATGTCTAGTGCATATAATCGCTATTTAGGTTATTTAGATTGTTTAAAAGAAAATAATATTAAATTTGATGATAAATATGTTTTTTATGGAAATTTTGATTTTGATTCAGGTTATTTAAATACTTTAGAAGCTTTAAAAACAGATGTTACAGCAATATTTGTTAATAATGATATGATGGCATATGGAGCATTAAAAGCTATTAAAGAAAAAGGAAAAAAAGTGCCTCAAGATATTTCTATTGTTGGATATGATGATTTAATATTTTCAGAGTTATTAGATGTCCCTTTAACAACAATTCATCAAGACATTGATGCTATTGCTGAATGTATTGGAGATTATATAATTTCTGTTTTAGAAAGAAAAAATACAGAAATAACAATTAAAGCAATACCTTCTTATTTAGTAGAAAGAGCCACAGTAGCTAAAAGAGGTGACAAATAATGAAAGAAAAAGAAATAAAATTTCCTTCTCGTAAGAGTAAAAAGTGGAAATCTTCAGAAAAACAATTATTTTTTATGGCAATGTTAGGCATTATCTATGTTCTAGTTTTTGCTTATGCACCAATGTTTGGTATTGTTTTAGCATTCAAAGATCCTGATTATCCATCAATAAATATTTTGCAAACTTTACTTTACGCTCCATGGGCTGGTTTTAGAAATTTTACTAATTTTTTTACTGATCCTGAGTTCTCAAAAGTAATATGGAATACTTTAGGCTTGAATGTTTTACAATTATTAATAAATTTTCCTGCTCCAATTATATTTGCTATTTTGTTAAGTGAAGTACAATCAAAAAAATTTAGAAAAATTATTCAAACTATTACATATTTTCCTTATTTTTTATCTTGGGTTGTCTTTGGTGGAATTATCTTAATTTTATTGGAAAATAATGGAGTTATAAATAATATTTTACAAGCTTTGCATTTTATTAATGAACCAATCAATTTTGGTGAAGCTCAATATTTTTGGGGTACTATTATAATTACTTCATTAATAAAAGGTTTAGGATGGGGGGCAATTATTTATATTGCAGCAATTGCTGGAATTGATCCTCAATTATATGAAGCAGCAAGGATGGATGGCGCAAATAGATGGCATAGAATTATCCATATTACTATTCCAAGTATTGCTCCAACTATTGTTTTGTTTTTTATTTTATCTTTATCAGGAATATTAAATAATGGATTCGATCATATTTATACATTTCAAAATGCAATTAATCTTGATAAATCAGAAGTTTTAGATACTTTTATATATCGTAATGGTATTGTTAATCAGCAATATGCATATACAACAGCTGTAGGTTTATTCAAATCTATTGTCGCTATTATTTTGCTTGTGGCTGGTAATAAAATTTGTAAAAAGATTACTGGAAATGGGGTGATTTAGATGCAAAGAACTATTCATCAAATGAAAATGAAAGGAACAAATGGGAAAAAAATCAAAA
>FR889468.1:10780-12192 GCA_000432895.1 Firmicutes bacterium CAG:449
AACGACATGGTTTGATGTTGTTAACTATATTGTTCTAGGATTATTTGCATTAATTTGCTTATATCCAATGATCTATGTTTTAGCCTGTTCATTAAATACTGGGACTGATTATATTAAAGGAGGAATTTATCTATGGCCTCGAGAGTGGACATTAGAAAATTTCTTGTTAGTATTAAATGATGATCGTTTATGGAGAGCGTATGGAATTACTATTGCTAGAACTGTTATAGGAACAATAAGTGCATTAATTTATACAGCAATTGTTGGTTATGCAATGTCTAGACAAAATTTAAGAGGAAGAAATACTTTTTATAAAATATTTATATTTACGATGTTTTTCTCTGGTGGAACAGTTCCATATTATTTGATTATTAGTGCTTTAGGACTATTTGATAGTTTCTTAGTATATATAATCCCTTGCTTATTTTCTGTTTATAATATGTTAGTTTTTTCTAATTTTTTTAGAGGAATCCCTGAAGAAATTAGAGAATCGGCTGTAATGGATGGAGCAAGCGAATTTAGAATTTTTACTTCAATTATTATGCCTTTATCAACACCAGTTATTTCAACTGTTGCTCTTTGGATTGCTGTTGGACATTGGAATTCATTCTATGACACAATGCTTTATACTTCTGATAATAAGTTGTGGACTTTACAATATTATTTAATGAAAGTAATTAAAGAATCATCAATTCCAACAAATATTGGAGGACTGCCTTCTGATATTTTACAAAATGTTTCACCAGAAACAGTTTCATTTGCCGCTATTATTATTTCTATTATACCAATCTTGGTGGTTTATCCTTTAATCTTCAAGATGTTAACAAAAGGAGTCGTTGTAGGCTCATTAAAAGGATAGGGAGAAAAAAATGAAAAAATCTAGTTTATTTGTAATGTTGGGTGTTTCTATGTTGTTAACTGGATGTGGTCCTGCTCCATATGTGCCTGGTGAATTTGTAGAAGTAAAATTGCCTGATTTTCCTGCTACTGAAAGTAATGAAGATTCTTGGAATCTTGATAATGAGGATTTTGAATTTACTTGGTTTGTAAATGATTCAACTTTTACTTGGTCTAGTTATGGAAGCGATGAAGTCTCTCAAATTATTAAAGAAAAAACAGGGGCAACAATTCATTTTATTTCACCAGTAATTGATGATAATGCACAATTATCTAATATGATTGCAAACAATAAATTACCCGATGTTATTTCTGTTCAATGTTGGTATCAACAATGCGCTCAACTTGCTATGCAAGGATATTTATATCCATTGAATGATTTAATTGATCGCTGGGCACCATCTTTGAAAAATAGATTGCAAGATGATGTGTTCTCTTGGTTTTCACTTGGTAATGATAAAACTTATGGATTTCCAAATTTTGCTTATTCAAATAAATATGTTTCTAGTGATGAA
>FR889469.1:0-2050 GCA_000432895.1 Firmicutes bacterium CAG:449
CCCCACTTTATTTAAGAGAGCCATAACAAAAAAATGCCTTACTTGGCATTTTTATTTGCGGCTTTAATAAAACCTAAGAACAATGGATGTGGTCTAGTTGGTCTTGATAAAAATTCAGGATGAAATTGACAAGAAATAAAGAATGGATGCTTAGTTAATTCTAATATTTCAACAAGCTTTCTTTCTGGATTGATACCAGTTGCAATTAAACCATGTTTTTCTAATTCAGGAATATATTTATCGTTTAATTCGTAACGATGACGATGTCTTTCTTGAATATCTTCTTTTTGATATGCTTCAAAAGTTTTTGTTCCTTTTTTAATGTGACAATTATATAAACCTAATCTTAAGGTTCCACCCATATTTGTAATATTATTTTGCTCTTCTAAAATATGAATTATTGGATTTTTTGTTGAAGGATTGAACTCAGTTGAATCAGCATCTTTATAATTTAAAACATCTCTAGCAAATTCAATAGCAGTTAGTTGCATACCTAAACAAATGCCTAAAAATGGAACATTATTTTCTCTAGCGTATTTAATAGCTAAGATTTTTCCTTCAATAGCTCTAGATCCAAAACCTCCTGGTACTAAAATGCCATCAGCATCTTTTAAAATGTCTTTATAATTATTTTCATTAACATCTTCGCTTAAAATCCATTGAATATTTATTTTTTTACCAATTTCATATCCAGCATGTTTTAAAGCTTCGGAAACAGATAAGTATGCATCGTGAAGTTGAGTGTATTTACCAACTAAAGCAATTTTAATTTCACCATTTAAATTTTTAACTTTTGAAATTAGCTTATTCCATTCAGTCATATCAATTGGTTTAGTTTGTAATTTAAAGTGATTACAAATATAATCATCAACACCTTGTTCATGCAATGAATTAGCAATTTCATAGAGGATTTTTGTATCTTTTGCTTGAACTACTGCTTCTTTATTAACATCACAGAATAAAGCAATTTTTTCTTTATTTTTTTCATTGATATCAACTTCTGTTCTTAAAATAATCATATCAGGTTGAATACCAATTGAACGTAATTCCTTTACTGAGTGTTGAGTTGGTTTAGTCTTTATTTCATCAGCTGCTCTTAAATAAGGGACTAATGTATTATGAATAAAGAAAGTGTTTTCTGCACCAACATCTCTTCTCCATTGTCTAATAGCTTCAAGAAATGGAAGTGATTCAATATCACCAACGGTTCCACCAATTTCGGTGATAATAATATCAGCATTTGAAGTTAAACTAGCTTTTTTAAGTTTATCTTTTATTTCATTTGTAATATGAGGAATTACTTGAACGGTTGCGCCTAAATAATCTCCTTTTCTTTCTTTTTCAAGAACTGAAGAATAGATTTTACCAGAAGTAACAGATGATTCTTTAGTTAATCTTTCATCAATAAATCTTTCATAGTGACCTAAATCTAAATCGGTTTCTGCTCCATCATCAGTAACAAAAACCTCACCATGTTGATATGGCGACATAGTGCCTGGATCAACATTAATATAAGGGTCAAATTTTTGAACAAAAATTTTTAAACCACGATTTTTTAATAATCGTCCTATGCAAGAAGCGGCAATGCCTTTTCCCAAAGAAGAAACAACACCACCAGTAACAAAAATATATTTAGCCATATGAAATCTCCCGAACAACAATATAGAAATTATAAATTTTTCATAGAGAATTATCATTAAATTTTTTGTAATTTTTTTTGAAAGACAAATTTTTTTATAATTTTCATAGTTTTTTCTTATAAAATAAACAAAAATAAATAAAAATAAATTAAAAAATTGAATTTTTTTAAAAATTTATATAATTGTTACATTTAAAATTGTTATAATAATTTCGTTTTTAATTGTCATATATATTCTTGATATGGAAGAATGTTTCTACACTAAACCTTAAATTTAGTTCTATGATAGAATTTTTTGTTGGCAATATAATAGGAAGGAATTAGAAAAATGTCTTTTAAACAAAAAATTGATAATTTCTATGGTGTTACTTCTAAGGGAAGTTCTTTTAAAGTTGAAATTATCGCAGGGAT
>FR889469.1:2055-7584 GCA_000432895.1 Firmicutes bacterium CAG:449
AAATTATCGCAGGGATCGCCACATTTTTAGCTATGGCGTATATTTTAATTGTTAATCCAAATCAAATTTTGTATCAAGGCACAAGTGATATAAGATGGGCTTCAATTTTTATTGCAACTGCTTTTGGAGCAATTATTGGTACATTACTTATGTCTATTTACGCTAAAATGCCAATTGCCCAAGCTTCAGGTATGGGATTAAATGCAATGCTTGGAACTATTATTGGAGGAGGAATAGGAGCTTATTCAATTTATAAGTTTGAATATTCTTTACCTAATGCTTTATTACTTGTATTTATTTCAGGAATAGTATTTGTTTTACTATCTATTATTCCAATTGGAAAAAATAAAGAAACAGGAAAATTTATTACTTTAAGAGAAAAAATATTTGATGGAATTCCAGATACTATCAAAAAATCTATTAGTGTTGGTATTGGCTTTTTTATTGCTTTTATTGGTTTACAAAATGCTGGAGCAGTACAAACTAACCCTTATACTTTAGTTCAATTTGTTGATTTTAAACCAATGTTCTTAGGTCAAACTACTACTGAAGTTAATGGTGTTACTACTTTATTACCATGGGTAACAACACTGGTTTCCTTTATTGGTTTAATTATGATTTGCCTTTTTGTTCATTTTAAGAAAAAAGGTGCTGTTATTTATGGAATTTTAATTGCTACATTAGTTTATTGTTTATTTGATTTAGATAATTTTAAAATTTTACTTGGTCAAGGAACAATTAGTTGGAAATTCTGGGAAAATTTCAAAAATTATTTTTCTTTATCAGATTCTACTGGTGGAGTATTCTTAGTTGCTTTTACAGAAGGTTTTTCTTTTCCTGAAGGATCTTTATTAACTTCTATTATGATTGTATTGTCTTTTTCTATGGTCGATGTTTTTGATACAATGGGAACAGTTGTGGCATGTGCGACAAATGCAAATTTATTAGATGAAAAAGGTAAACCATTAAATTATAATAAAATGATGATTTCAGATTCTATTGCTACATGTACAGGAGCAATGCTTGGAACATCAACTGTTACAAGCTTTGTTGAATCTAGTGTTGGTGTGGCTGCAGGAGCAAAAACAGGCTTATCTTCATTGGTAACAGCAATATTATTCTTCTTATCAATCTTCTTATTACCTATATTTGCTTTTGTTCCAAGTTGTGCCGCTTCATGTGCATTAATTTATGTTGGTGTTTTAATTATGTCTAATGTTAAAAATATTGATTTTTCATCAATTAAAAATGCTGTTCCAGCCTTCTTAACTATTATTATGATGTTATTAACTTATTCAATTACTTCTGGAATTGGTATTGGAATTATTAGTTATGTAATAATTGATAATATTATCTTTATATTTGATTTTATTGCTTATAAATTAAATAAACAAGAAAAACCAAAATATGATGTTTCAATAGTTTCAATTGTTCTTGCTATTGCTTTTATTTTATATTTTTGTGTTCCTACAACTTTTTAAAAAAAGTTATATAATAGTTAAAAAAAGTACTTTATAATTAACTAAAAGGGAGTTTATATATATGAAAAAAATTGCAAAATTTTCAAAAGTTACATTATCTCAATTTAAAAAAGATTATTTAAATTCGTTTCCAGAATTAACTCTTAATAATATTGAATTGATTTATAATCGCATTAAAGAACCAAAAAGAGCGACAATTGGGTCGGCTGGATATGATTTTTACGCACCATTTGATATTGAACTAAAACCAGGAGAAACAATTAAAGTACCTACTGGAATTAGATGTGAAATTGAAGAAGGATGGGTTTTAACTATTTATCCTCGTTCTGGATTAGGATTTAAATATCGTCTACAATTAAATAATACTGTTGGCATAATTGATTCGGATTATTTTTCTTCTTCTAATGAAGGACATATTTATATTAAGATTACAAATGATTCAAATGAAAACAAAATTGTTAGTATTAAAGAAGGAGAAGGATTTGCTCAAGGCATTTTCTTACCATTTGGTATCACTATTGATGATGATTCTAGTGAAATTAGAAATGGCGGTTTTGGCTCAACGACTAAATAAACTTTTAATCTTTTGAATAATATTTTTAAAAAAATTAATAATTGAATCCCACCAATGGGATTCTTTTTGTATGAAAAAATTATTATCTTCGGAAATAATGTTTAATGAAAAATCAATTGTTAATGGATCAACTTGTGTATAAAGATAAATATCAATGGAAGTTTCAAAAATTCCTGTTACAAAATAATTATTACAATAATAATCATCGTTATATCTAGCGTATATAAATGAAAATGCTTCTAACATTTGTTCTTGCATTAATTTCTCAATTATTTTATTAGCAGGAATAAAATCTCTATTAGAAATTGTTAATATTGGATTATCTATTAACCAATAACTTTGCTGATTTTGATATAAAATTTTTATTTCTTTAATAGCAATGTTATTTGATTTATCTTTAGATTTTAAAGTTATACTTTTGGTATTACTATCAAAAATATCTTCAAAATAAATATCACATTTTCCATCAATTTCATCTTCTGAAATGTAATAAGATAAAATTTCATCAATATTTGGAATATTTTTATTAGAAAATATCAATTTATTAGGTCCTTTTATTATAGGAGGAATATCATCAATAATATTTAATAAAAAATATGTCCAGCCACTTTTATTAGAACTTGTTTCAATAAAGATTTTTTCATTTGTAAAACCAACCTTATTAAAATTAATTTCTGGTTCATAATATATATTATAATCTTCTTTGATAATATCAAATTTAAAAAAATCGTTTGCAAAAGATAAATTACTATAATTGTTTCTATAACTTATTTCAATATTTAAAGGACCTTCGATATTAATAAATTGGTTGGTTAATAAAAAAATTGATAAAAATTTTGCTAACATAATTTAAACCCTCTATAATATTAATTAGAGAGGATTGGAGAAAATTTTTAAATTATTTATGAAAAAAAGTTATTTGTTATTATTACCACTTTTGGTACTTTGCTCTTGTAATGATGTTTATGAGGTTTCTCTTGGTATAGGAGATGGAAATGTTGATGGTGATGCAGTGAGAGTTAATTATAAATTGCCATCAAAAATTAATGATAATTATGTTTTAGAAGGAGTTTTTACCGCGGAAAGCAAAGCTGATTTTACTGATAATTATATTTTTTCATTTTCTTATAATGATCCATTTTTTGCTCAAAGTTATAGTGAAAGTGTTTTGTTTTCTATTTCTGGAGAAAAACTTAGAGAAAGTGATTTTAATTTTAAAGTAAATTTTGGAACATTGTCTTCATTGTTTAAAAAAACTGATGAGGAAAGTAAATGCTATTTTGTTCTTCATGCTGAAAAAGCACAAAAAGGTGATGTCACAAAATGGAATAGTAGCGAATATGTATATACTTTTGATGGGGAAACGGTTAATTTTAATAAATAATTTACTTAAATTTTGGTTTAAAAAATTTTTTAAATATATTATATTTAATATAAACAATAAATAAAGGGAGAATTTATTATGTACGAATTTAAAACAGTTAGAGAACTTTATGAATCTTGTTATTATGGAAATCATATTTTACTTGATTCTTTAGATGAAATAGGCTTAGAAGGTTGGATTAGAACAAATAGAAATAATGGTTCAATTGGCTTTATAGAATTGAATGATGGTACTTATTTTAAAAATGCTCAAATTGTTTATGATAAAAATATTGTAAATAATTTTGAAGATATTACTCACCATTTAACAGGATGCTCTATTTCTATTAAAGGTAAATTTGTTTTAACTCCAGAAGCTAAACAACCTTTTGAAATTCAATTACATGAATTTACTTTAATTGGTGATTGTGATGCTTCCTATCCATTACAAAAAAAGCGTCATAGTTTTGAATATTTAAGAGATATTGCTCATCTTAGACCACGTACAAATACTTTTAATGCAGTATTTAGATTAAGAAGTGTTTTATCAATGGCTATTCATGAATTCTTCCAAGATCAAGGATTTGTTTATGTTCATACGCCTCTACTTACTGGTATTTCTTGTGAAGGTGACGATATGTTTCATGTTGTAACTGGAAATAATGATAAAGAGTATGATTCTTATTTTAATAAAAAAACATTACTTTCGGGTTCAGGACAAATTCATGTAGAAGCTTTTGCAATGGCTTTTAGAGATGTTTATACTTTTGGTCCAACTTTTAGAAGTGAAAAATCTAATACAAGAACACACGCTTCTGAATTTTGGATGATTGAACCTGAAATTGCTTTTGCTGATTTAGAAGATAATATGGATTTAATTGAAGATTGTGTTAAATACTGTATTAGATATTGTTTAGAAAACGCTCCTGAAGAAATGAAGTTTTTCAATGAAATGATTGATAAGACTTTACTTGAAAGACTTAATCATGTTTTAAATACTCCTTTTAAAACTCTTGAATATACTGAAGCAATTGATATTCTTTTAAAAGCTAAAGAAAATGGTGTTAAGTTTGATGATGATGATATTTTCTGGGGAAAAGATTTAGAATCTGAACATGAAAGATATATTACCGAACAAGTCGTTAAAGGACCAGTTTTCTTAATTAATTATCCAGAAGAAATGAAATCGTTCTATATGAAAAGAAATTCAGACAATAAAACAGTGGCAGCATGTGATTTATTAGTTCCAGGAATTGGTGAATTAGTTGGCGGTTCTCAAAGAGAAGAAAATTATGACATTTTAAAAGAAAAAATGGAAAAAGCTAATTTAAAGATGGAAGACTATCAATGGTATCTTGATTTAAGAAAATATGGTGGATGCAAACATGCTGGTTTTGGTATTGGTTTTGAAAGATTTTTAATGTACATTTCTGGTATGAATAATATTAGAGATGTTGAACCATTCCCAAGAACATATAAAAATATGAATTATTAGGAGAAATATGGAAGAGATTGATAATCAACAACAAGAAGAACTTTTAAGAAAAGTTAGATCAAAAAAAAGAGTAAGAGGCTTATTAATATTTGTTAATGTTTTACTTGCTTCATATCTTGTTTTTGAAGTTGTCATGAAAACTGTTGATTATGTTTCTTATTCATTAGAGGATAATGAGATAATTACTTTAAATGGTAATTCGAAAAGTAAATCGTTAGAGGTTTATGATAAATATTTAGTTAAAGAAAAGAATGCATATAAAGTAGAAGAAATATATGATTTTGGAATTTATGGTGGATATTTAAATTTATCAAAATACCAAATAGAAGAAAATAAGTATTCTTCTATTTCTAATGTTGGTTTAATTAATGTTTCCCAAACAGTTTTTGATAATAATTGTAATAAAACAATTGAAAAAAATTATCTTAATGGAGGAATAAATTTATTTTCCTTAGCTAAAGGTGATTATTTACTTTGTCAAGATATTGTTACTATTGATAATATTAATGGAAAAATAATTCCTTATAAAATCAGATCAGAAAAAGGAATTGAAAAAACTGTTTTTTCTTTACCAGATGAAAATGGAAAAAGAACAAAAGTCGTTGTAAAAAGTAAAG
>FR889469.1:7596-10112 GCA_000432895.1 Firmicutes bacterium CAG:449
AAGTAAAGATAGTTCACCAAGTCTTGTCATTTCAGTTAGTGAAACAAATACTTTACCTCAAGATTATTATGATTTTGTTCTTATCGGTGAAGAAAATAATTTTAACCAATTTAATGGTTATAAATACAAAATTGTTGATAATTTACTTGATGCATTTAAAGTAAAAGCTAATTATGCTTTTATTTATGATGATGTTGAAGATATACTCACTGATAAACATATAAAAAATAGTAATTATGATGACAATTATCTCAATAATTATTATTTTAATGAATTAGGTGGATATTTAACTTGTGCTGGTTCTTGTAAAGAAAATGATAAAAATTCTTTTGTGGTTAAACCTTATATGGAAGACCACGAAAATGGGAAATTAACTCTTGTTATAAAAGACCATTCTTTTGAAGAAATAAAAAAATATTTTTAATTAGTATCTTCTTCTAATTTAATATCAAATATGGATTTTGCTTTTTGCAAAATCCTTTTTTCTCTTGCAATATATTTAAAAATAGCAATGATATATAAAATAACACCACCAATAAATAAAAATAAGAATATATAACTAATTATTGCTTCAGTAGAAGAATGAAATATAAAACTATTATCAGCAAAATGTGGCATTGAAGCCCATACTTTTAAAAAGCCAAAAGCAGTGGTTTCTTCGACTTCAATTTTGATTAACATATCATTATATATTGGCCAAATGTATGACATATCTTGTTTAGTAACTGAACAAAAAATACCTAAAGTAGCAAAAGCAATAATAAAAATAATTAAAGGTAAAGATAATTGCTTTAATAAAAGTAAATCATTTTTTTTCTTACATAGTTTTTTAAATTCTTTTTCAGTTTTAATAAAACCATATTTAATATATCCATTAACATATTTATCAAGTTTTAAGCCTTCTTTTTTTTCTTCTTTTTTGATGACTTTTGTGAGTATTCCTATTAATAACACAAGAAGTAAAAAAACTAAGAATATAATAACTAATATTCTTTTATCGTTTTCAGAAAGAACTATTTTTATATTATAAGGTATCTGCATTTTTTAAGGCCTCGTTACGTCTAGATTCTAGTTCTTGTTGATCTTGTTGTCGCATAAGTTCAATGGCTCTATCTTCTCGAGTGGAAAAGACTGGTTTTCCATTAAAAAATAAAAAGATTGCTCTAAATAAATTAATTAAATAACATATTAAGCAATAAACCATTTTAAAAAGAAAATAAACAAGCCAAAAAGGAGAGGTGAAAATTGTTATAAACCCTGTTTTAAAAATAGAAAACAACTTAATCATACTTAGCTCCTTAAATTTAGTATTAATTAATTTGGCTTATTTTATTAAATAATGCTTCATCAATTTTTTCTTTTCTAATTAACTTAACGTATATTATAAATATAGCACTATTTACAAAAGTTGTAATTGAAAAAATGATAAATAATGAATCAAAGCCATATTGTTTTATTTTTTGATAAAAACAACACGTTAAGATAAAACTAAAAAAATATAAACTGCCACTAAGAATGTTTATAAGTTTAAAATTTGCTAATTTCATATAATATAAAATTAAACAAGAATTAATAATTAATAATCCATTAAATAAATAAGTTAAAGGTTTAATAAATATACTTAAAATAAAAATGATAATCTCTAAGATAAAAATTTGATAAAATAAATTATTTTTTTCATTAACAACATAATTAAATTTGTGTATTTCATTTACAATAACTATGTAAGTTAAAATAATTTGAATAAAACTGAAAGTGAAAAAAAATAATAGTTTAATTTCATTAAAAAATGAAGGATTAACTTTAATTAATTCACAAAATGCTTGAATAAAATCAATTTGATAAAATTTATTCATAATAAAAATATTAAAAAATTGAATTAAGACATTAATGAGCGATGAACAAATTATTAAATAATAGGCATGAATATTTTTTTTAATTAGAATTCCAAATACTAATCCACTGATAAGAGATGGAAATAAATAAAATAAAGTTGATTGAAAATCAATAAAGAAAGATATTAAAAGTGAACAAATTATATATAAAAGCGTATATTTATAATTACATTTTAATTTTACTAATGCACTTGAAAAAGGAATGCCGATTAATAAAATCAAAGAAAATAACGGCAAAAATAAATTTAAAACAATAAATATAATATTAATGCTTAGCATAATTGTTGCAAAACATAATTGGTTTATTCTTTTTTCTTGTTTCATATTTTTATTTTAACATAAAAATTTACTTATTAATAATATTTGTTCAAATGGACTTTAATGCATAGATATTTTTTTCCTTTATGATATAATCATAAATGTTAGAGAAAAAGATTATGAATTTTGAAGAATTATTAAATGAAGAACAATTAAAAGCTGTGACCTCAACTTCTCAATATATCAAAGTTATTGCAGGTGCGGGGTCAGGTAAAACAAGAGTTTTAACATATCGTATAGCTTATTTAATTTCTAATTTAAATGTTTATCCAAGCAATATTTTAGGTATTACATTTACAAATA
>FR889469.1:10138-11147 GCA_000432895.1 Firmicutes bacterium CAG:449
AAAGAAATTAAAGAAAGAGTACAAAATATTTTACCATCTGTTTCTTATATGGCATTAAGTACAATTCATTCTTGGTGTGCGCGCTTTTTAAGAGAAAATTATGAATATATTTCCTATCCGAGAAATTTTACAATTCTTGATGAAGAAGACCAATTACAAGTTATGAAAGACATCTTTGTTTTAAATGGATATAATAAAAAAGATAAAATAATTAAAGATTGTCTTGCTTGGATTGGTGGTAAAAAAACAGAAGGCTTACAATATAAAGATCTTAAAGGAACTCATTATCCAAATCCTCAATATAATTTGTTTTTAAGATTTTATGAAGAATATACTTCAGCTTTACAAAAAACTGCCTCATTAGATTTTGATGATTTATTATTAAAGACTATTGAAATATTAGAAAATTATGAAGATGTAAGAGCAAGATATCAAAAAAAGTTCTCTCATATTTTAGTAGATGAATTTCAAGATATTAATGATGTACAATTTTATCTCATTAGATTATTAATGGGAGAAGAAACATCTTTATATGTAGTTGGTGATCCTGATCAAACTATTTATACTTGGCGTGGAGCAAATAATAAAATAATGCTTGATTTAGAAAAAAATATTAGAGTGGATTATCCAAACGCTAAAGTCGACACGCTTATTTTAAAAAATAATTATCGTTCAAGTAAAAATATTCTTGATTCCGCTAATGCTTTAATTAGTCATAATGAAGAAAGAATCAAAAAAGATTTATTTCCAATTAATCCCGAAGGAGATAAAATTAGTTTCTATAATGCAAGAACTGCTGTTGAAGAAGCTTCATTTATTGCCTCTACTATTAATGATTTAGTTAAAGATAATAATTATAAATATTCAACTTTCGCGGTTTTATATCGAAGTAACTATCTAACTAGAGAATTAGAAACTCAATTAAATTTACATCAAGTTCCTTATAAATTGTTTGGAGGACAAAAATTCTATCAAAGAAGAGAAATTAAAGATGTTTTATCTTATATGT
>FR889469.1:11153-11804 GCA_000432895.1 Firmicutes bacterium CAG:449
TAAAGATGTTTTATCTTATATGTATTTATTAATAAACCCATTAGATGATCAATCTTTAGAAAGAATTATTAATGTTCCAAAAAGGAATATTGGACCAACTACAGTGGATACAATAAAAAAACAAGCCAATGAATTTGGACAAACCATGTATATTTTCTTAAAAGAAAATTTAAATTATTTAATAATTCCATCTAGTAAAAAAATAGCAATCGAGAATTTTATTAATTTATTAGAGGATACCAAAAATAAAATTAATTCTGCAGAGAATAAAGATTATGGTGACATCATTCAAAAGATGTTAGATAAAATTAAATATTTTGATTATCTTAAAGAAGAAGAAAACGGAGAAGAAAGAATTGAAAACGTTCAAGAATTAATTGGTACAATTAAAATTTATTTCTTACAAAATAGAGAAGCTGAATTTGCAGATTTTATTATTAATGCGACTTTACAAGCTTCTTCTGATGAAGTTGAAGGTGGAGAATATGTTTCATTAATGACTGTTCATACTGCAAAAGGATTAGAATTTGATAATGTCTTTATTTATGGCTTTAATGAAGGAGTTTTCCCTTCTAATAGAGCACTAGAAGAATCAAAAAAAGGAATTGAAGAAGAAAGAAGACTTGCTTATGTAGCAATTACTAGAGCAAG
>FR889469.1:11861-15487 GCA_000432895.1 Firmicutes bacterium CAG:449
TGCAGGCAGTTTTTTAAAGCCATCTCGATTTCTAAAAGAAGCAGGTATAAAAGTTCAAGAAGAAAAGAAAATGACTTCTTATATTAATTCATATAATAATAATTTATATAAGAAAAAAGATGAAACTAAAAAAATTATCCCTACTTCGAATGGAGTTAGTTCTTGGAGTGTTGGTGATTTATTAACACATGAGCAATTTGGAAGTGGTAAAGTTAGTAAAGTAATTTCTGATAAATTAATTGAAGTTAAATTTGATAATCCAGAATATGGCACTAAAACCTTACTTGGAAGTCATTATAAAATCAAAAAAATTGTTAGTTAAGGAGGATTTATGATAAAAATTACACTAGAATTATTAAAAAATTGTGCTAATAATTTAATGTTTGATATGAAAGAAGAAGAGTATGAAACATTAGATAAAGAATTTGATACTTTAATCAAACAAATGTCTTTAATGGATGATATTGAAGGAATTAATGATGTTGAGCCAATGACATTTCCATTTGATTGTTCAACATATTATCTTCGTGAAGATGTTGAAGGTGAAATGCTTGATAGCAAAGAAGTTTTAAGAAACGCTAAAGAAGTAACAGCTAATCAAATAAAGCTTCCAAAGGTGGTGAAATGATATGGATTATTTAAGTTTAACAATTGAAGAATTACATAAATGTTTAGTTAATAAAGAAATAACACCTCTTGAATTAACTAAATTAGCTATTGAAAAAGCAAAAAAAGATACAAACAATGCTTTTGAAACAATTTGTGAAAAAGAAGCGTTAGAATTTGCCTCAACTTTAAAAGATGTTGAAGAAGATAATGTTTTTTGGGGAATTCCTTATGTAGCTAAAGATAATTTTTCTACTAAAAATATTTTAACAACTGCTTCAAGCAATATTTTAAAAGATTATGTACCAGTTTTTGATGCAACAGTAATTGAAAAATTAAAAAATGCTAAAGCTGTTTTGATTGGTAAAACAACTTTGGATGAACTTGCTATGGGTGGAACTGGAACAACTGGTCATTTAGGAAAAACTTTTAATCCATATGATGAAACTCATCAATATATGATTGGTGGATCTTCTTGTGGATCAGCTGCGGCAATGGCTAGTGCAATTGTTCCTTTTGCTTTAGGGAGTGATACTGGTGATTCAGTAAGAAAACCGGCTTCTTATGCAGGGTTAGTTGGTTTAAAACCTACATTGGGTAGAATTTCTCGTTATGGGTTATTTCCATTTGCTCCATCTTTAGATCATGTTGGATTTTTTACTAGATCGGTTAAAGATTCAGCTTATGCTTTAAGTTTACTTGCTGGAAGAGATAATAAAGACTCAACTTCTTCAACAAAAGAAGTAGAAGATTATGCTAAAGAATTGGATAAACCTTTAATTGGTAAAAAAATTTGTGTTTTAAAACCAGTTTATGACTCTTTACAAGAAGGAAGTGTTAAAGATGGATTTAATAAATCTATTGATTATTTAAAAGAATGTGGAATTGAAGTTGATATTGTTGACTTTGATGAAAAACTTTTATTTGCTGTGTTACCAACTTATTTAGTTATTTCTTGTGCGGAAGCTACATCTAATAATGCAAACTTAGATGGTATTAAATTTGGTTTAAGAGTGGGAGGAGAATCTTCTTACCAAGAAGTGATGATGAAAGCGAGAACAGAAGGATTTTCTGAATTAATTAAAAGAAGATTTGTTATTGGATCATATTCATTATTTAAAGCAAATCAAGAAGAATTATTTTTAAAAGCTCAAAAATGTCGAAGAATTATTGTTAATGAAATTAATAATTTATTAAAAACTTATGATGCAATTTATTTACCTTGTGTAGGTAATGCAAGAAAATTATTTGAAAACGAAGTATTTGATAAATTATCAGCTTTAAATATGATTGTTGAAAACCATATGGCAATTGGTAATTTTGGTGGTTTACCTTCAATTAGTTTACCAATTGGATTAGATAATAACTTTCCATTTGGTGGAAATTTAACTGGTAGAGCTTTTGATGAAGCAAATTTACTTGCTATTGCTAATGCTTTAGAAAGTAAAACTTCTTTAAAAGGATTAACAGTAGAAAAGGTGGGAAAATAAGATGAATTTTGAGGCAGTTATTGGAATTGAAATCCATGTTGAAATGAAAACAAAAACTAAAATGTTTTCTTCAGCTTTAAATAAATTTGGCGCATTACCAAATACACTTGTTTCTCCAGTTGACATGGCTTTTCCTGGAATTATGCCTGTTGTTAATAAACAAGCTGTTATTAATGCAATTAGAGTAAGTAATGCTTTACATATGGAAATAGATCATGAATTGTGGTTTGATCGTAAAAATTATTTTTATTCTGATTTACCTAAGGGATATCAAATTACTCAAGATAAAAGACCAATTGGTAAAAAAGGATATGTAGAAATTGAAGTTAATAATGAAATTAAAAAAATTGGTATTGAAAGACTTCATATGGAAGAAGATACTTGTAAACAACTTCATTTAGCAGATTGTACATTACTTGATTATAATCGTGCAGGAACTCCTTTAGTGGAAATTGTTTCTTTACCTGAAATGCATACAGGAGAAGAAGCAATGAAATATGTTGAACAAATTAGATCAATAGTTATTTATTCAGGTGTTTCTGATGGAAAAATGGAAGAAGGATCACTAAGATGTGATGTTAATATTTCTTTAAGACCTGTTGGAAGTGAAAAATTTGGAACTAAAGTTGAAATTAAAAATTTGAATTCTCTTTCTAATGTTCAAAAAGCAATTGATTATGAAGTTATTAGACAATCAAATATTTTAATTAATGGTGGCACAGTTGAACAAGAAACTAGACGTTTTGATGAAACCAATAAAGAAACTGTATTAATGAGAAAAAAGACTGATGCTGTTGATTATAAATATTTTACTGAACCAAATATTACTCCAATTAAATTAAGTCAAGATTTTATTGATGAAGCAATTAAAACCTGCCCAGAACTTGCTAGTGAAAAACTTGCTCGATATATGAAATTAGGCTTATCAAAAGAAGAAGCAAATCAAATCTTATCTTCTTTTGATCTTATTAGTTATTTTGATGAATGCTTAACTAAATCGTCTTCGATAAAAATGATTTGGAATTTCTTAACAGGTGATATTACTTCTTATTTAAATAAAAATAATTTAACAATGAAAGACTTAAAATTATCTAGTGATCATTTGATTAAATTATTATCATTAATGGAAAAACAAGAAATAAGTGTTGCTCAAGGAAGAAAAATTCTTGAAGTTATCATTATGAGTGATGAAGATCCTGTTTCAGTTCAAGAAAAACTTGGTTTAAAACAAAATTCTAATGAAGATGAAATTAAAGCAATGTGCGAAGAAGTTATTGATAGTAACCCTCAATCAATTATTGATTATAAAAATGGTAAAGATCGTGCAATTGGTTTCTTAGTTGGACAAGTAATGAAAAAATCTAAAGGCAAAGCAAATCCTCAAATGGTTAATAAAATCATTTTAGAAATTGTTAAAAATAAATAATATGAAATGTTTAGTTTTATTAGGTGATTATTTTGAAGATACTGAGGCTTTAACTTCTATTGATGTTCTTGTTAGAGGCAAAGAAACAGTTGTTAAAGCGGCAG
>FR889469.1:15496-15844 GCA_000432895.1 Firmicutes bacterium CAG:449
TTGTTAAAGCGGCAGTAAAAGATGATTTTATAGTTTATAGTCAAACTGGCGGAAAAATCATTTGTGACAGTTTATTAAAAGATATAAATTATCGTGATTTTGATTATTTATTAATTCCTGGTGGGAAAGCTTCTTTTACTATTTTTTTAAATAACAATAAACTAGTGGAAGAAATAATTGATTATTTTGTAAAAAATGAAAAATTAGTGGCTTCTATTTGTGCCGCTCCACATTTATTAGGAAGAAAAGGATATTTTAATAATTTAGAATATACTTGTTTTCCAGGATTTGAAAAATATTGTGTAGGTGGAATTTATAAAAACCAAGGAGTAGTAGTTACTAAAAAGT
>FR889469.1:15907-16991 GCA_000432895.1 Firmicutes bacterium CAG:449
GCTATCTTAGAATATTTATATGGTAAAGAATATTCTAAGAAAATAGAATTATCATTAAAAGGAGAATAAACTCTCCTTTATTGTCCCTGTAGCTCAGCTGGATAGAGCGTTCGCCTCCTAAGCGAAAGGCCGTGCGTTCAAATCGCATCAGGGACGCCATATAAAAATATTAGAATTCAATACGAAAGTATTGGATTTTTATTATTTTAATAATAGTAATGATTATTATTATTGATTTAATGATTTAATTATGATATTATTTGTTTGTAAAAAATATACGGAGGTAATTTATGTATTTTTATACCACAAAAGAAAATAAAAAAATTTTATTAATTTCTAGCGAATTAGTTAATGATAGCAATTTAGTTTTATTAAACGCTAATACTAATGATGCTGCAATTGAAAAACATGTTCCAGTAGTAACTATTGATGGAAATAAAGTTAATGTTTTTGTTGGTGAAGTAGTTCATCCAATGTTAGAAGAACATTTAATTTCTCATATTATTCTTGAAACAAATAAAGAAGTTAAAATAGTTAAACTTACTCATAATGATGAACCTAAAGCTGAATTTATTTTAAATGATGAAAAACCTATTGCAGTTTATGAATACTGTTCATTACATTCACTATGGAAAAAAGAAATAAATGAATAATGAAATTAGATATTCACATCAAAGAGAATTAATTTTTAATTATATAAAATCTTCTAAAGAGCATCCTTCAGCAGAAGTCATATATTCAGCTTTAAAACCATTTGAAAGTAAATTAAGTTTAGGAACTGTTTATCGTAATTTGAAAGTACTTGAAGATTTAGGAAAAATTCAAAAAATTACTTCATTTGATAATATTGATCATTATGATTATAATTGTGATAATCATGCTCATTTTATTTGTAAAAAATGTAATAGAATATTTGATGTTGACTCTTTAGAAGTATCAAAGATAAAAAAATATTGTTTAAATAGTTTACAAGATGTTTATCTTGAAGATGTTAATTTAACTTTAAAAGGATTATGTAAAGACTGCAAGTAGCAGTCTTTTTAGATCTTTCGTTCCATTAAATTTTCATTA
The DNA here is from genome assembly GCA_000432895.1 of Firmicutes bacterium CAG:449. Classification (GTDB taxonomy): domain Bacteria; phylum Bacillota_I; class Bacilli_A; order RFN20; family CAG-449; genus CAG-449. The sequence continues at coordinate 16,979 of FR889469.1, forward strand.
TTAATTTTGTTAA
>FR889469.1:17041-19315 GCA_000432895.1 Firmicutes bacterium CAG:449
TAAATTATCAGTGGAATAAAATTTTATACTATCAATATGATTTTTTTTAGCCTCTTTTATTAATTCATTCATAAAAAATGTTCCTAACTGTTTTTTTACAAATTTAGGATTAATAAAAAATTCTTGTAAATCATATTCTATTTTATTTACAAAAGGAACAGTATATCCAATTGCACCTCCACATATTTCATTATTTTCATTTATTAAAGTATAACTAAATGAAGTGGAAATGCTAATAAAAATATTCAAACGTTCATAACATTTATTTTCTTCCCATACTTCATTCCAAGGAGTATTGAAAAATGCTTCTTTCATTATTTTTGATAAAATTTTAATATCATTTTTTTCTAATTTTCTAATTGAATAATTCATGTTTTTTCCTTTAAACCATAAATTTAAATGGTTTCATTATTATTTATTTAATAATTCTTTTAATTTAGTGGTAAATAATTGTGGGTTTGAATATTGTACATTATGTCCACATCCTTCAATAGTTACCATTTTTACTTCTGGAGCAGTGATTTTTTTAGCGTATTCTTTAATTGAGTCAATTGGACAAATCCAATCACAATCTCCTGAAATAAAATATACTGGCATATTATATGTTAATTCATTATTATAGACATCAAAATTTAATGTATAATCAAACAATGGTTGATTTAAAGCAAAATAATCTTCTAAATTTCCATTTTGCTTAATAAACCATTTTAAATCATCAATACCAAAATATGGAGAAAACAATGCCATATTTATTGATTTATCAGATACTTTTGCTGGATGATATTTTGAGGTTATTTTTCGAAGGTTCATTAAACTTATAAGATCGTTATTTTTAATAAAGTTTTCATAAGCTAATATTAATTCTGAAGTGTCATCACCAGCTTCATTTGCTTTAATAAGAGCATCATTATAACTATATAAATCGGTTTTTTCAATTGATGTAACTTGGGCAATGGCCACATATGTAGAAACTTTTTCTTTGTAGCGTAAAGAGTATTCACTACCTAAAATAGTTCCATAAGAATGACCAAGAATTATAACTTGTTTTTGATTAAAACGTTTTAAAGAGTAATCAACTAAATCATTTAAATCATCTAAAGATTGTTCATAGCTAATAGATTCATTATTTGAATCAATTTTAATATTATGAAAATATGTTTTTCCACATCCTCTTTGATCGTAACTAACAATAGTATAATTATCTATTAAATAATTAGTAAATCCGTAAGATATAAATGAATCTGGTGAACTTGGACCACCATGTAAGTAAATAATAACTGGATTATTTACATTCATTCCACGCATCAAAACATATTGTTCTTGTCCACCTAAATTAAGATAAATTTCTTCATCAACTCCATTTTTAATCATTTTATAATGGTTTATATAATTGATATTCCTTCCACCTATAATTAAAACGTTGATAGTAATGAAAATAAAAGCAAAAATTGATGCTACTAATTTAATAATAAATGTTTTAGAAGTGTTTTTAATTTTTACTATTTCTTTATGATGATTCATATGAATACCAATATGTCCAATTCCTAAAATAATTGTAGATATAAGTAAAAATATATTTGTTCCATAAATTGCAAGTAAGATAAAAGCAAATATAGGTAAGATTGATCCCGATAGAGGAAATAGTTTACTATAGAAATCTTGTATTGTATGCTTACTTTTAAAATATTTAATCCAATATAATTCATATAAAATCATAAGAAAAAACGATAAAATGAGCCAAATAATCCATGGAGTATTTCTAATGTTGAAATCAGAAAATATTAGTATATTAGTACAAACTAAAATTTGCCCAATCCGTTCAATTATAACAAGAACTTTGCTTTCATTTTTGACATATTCTTCATAATGTTCAGGTTTATATTTTATATAGATAATATTTGGTAAAAATAACATTAATAAATATATTAATCCAACGTAAGAAAATCCTAATTTAAACATTGTTTTGCTCCTTTTTATATTGAAATAAATACAAAAAAAGGCTTGATAGGAATTATATCAGGCCTTAAATTGTTAAATGGTGCCCAGAACCAGAATCGAACTGGCACGACCGGTAAAGGTCGCAAGATTTTAAGTCTTGTGCGTCTACCTATTCCGCCATCCGGGCAAGATGGTGACTCGTATGCGATTCGAACGCATGACCCCTTGATTAAAAGTCAAGTGCTCTACCGGCTGAGCTAACGAGTCATATATATGAATGGCTGGGGTACCTGGGATCGAACCAGGGAATGAGGGAGTCAAAGTCCCTTGCCTTAC
>FR889470.1:0-3648 GCA_000432895.1 Firmicutes bacterium CAG:449
AGATAAAATAAAATAGCTTAAAATTCCAAAGTCATAAACTAAAAGAACAAAATCATGTTTTGTGACATTCTTCTTAAATGAATTTATAATAAAAATTAAGAACATTACAGCGATAACAGAAAGCACGATTGCATATAATCCTGTCATAACGCCATCATAGAAACGAACATCTTTAACAAAACGAGCAATAAATTTTGAAACCATGTTAAATTTATCAACCATTGTTAAAATAAGTCCGAATATGATGCCCAAAACAACACTTAAAAGAATACTTGTATTATTTTTTAATTCTTTTAAGTAATTAGTCTTTTTTTCATCCATAAAAAAGCCTCCTTTTTAACTTTTACATTTAAATATTATCACAAGCAACAAAAAAAAGAATAAAAAAATACATTTTTTTTACAAATATATATAAAAAAAAGAGGTATTTTTTTTAATTTTTAATTTTTTCTTAAAATATAATATGGTTTAGCATTTTTTAATTGAATATAAATATCGTTTTCAGTCTTATTAGCAATACTCACTTCACCATTTTTATCCCACATTTTATTAATTGTTATTTGATATGGTTCTTGATCATAGCAATAAACTTCAATTGTATCATTTAAAACTAAATCATTTTTCCTAACTATGCAAGCAATATCATCATTAACACTAGAAATATATCCTAAATATGATTTATTAACCATCTTCGATTCGTTATCATAAATTTGTTCAAAATTAGAAACACCATTTTTATTTAAAAAGCCTTCACATAATGGTCTACTTTCAATTTTCTTTAATTCATTTTTAGCATTTATTAACATTTCCTCTGTTAAAGTATTATCATATATTGCATCAATAATTTTACGATAGGTTCTTGCTACTATCGCTACATAATTAACAGATTTCATTCTTCCTTCCACTTTTAATGAAGAAACGCCTATTTCAATTAAATCTTTAACATGATCAATTCCTAATAAATCTTTAGAAGCAATCTTAAATACTTTATCAGAAACTAATTGATCGTTTTGATATAAAAAATAATCCCACCTACAAGAATGAGCACAACCACCCCTATTAGCGTCACGATCAACAAAATAATTACTTAATGTACATTTACCTGAATAAGATGAACATAATCCACCTTGAATAAAAACTTCTAATTCACAATTCGAATTTCTCTTTATTTTTTTAATTTCATCTAAAGTACATTCTCTAGCTAATACAACACGAGGACAATTCATCTCTTGATAAAAATTAGCTACTTCATGATTTAAAGAACTTACTTGAGTAGAAACATGTGCTTTCAAAGATAAATGCAATTTATTTACTAAACTAATAATATATAAAGAAGAAACAATAATTGCATCAACATTAATACCGTCTAAAGCTAATAAATACTCTTCTATTTTTTCTAAATCGTCAACATGAGGAATAATGTTTACTGTAACATAAACTTTTTTATTTAATTGATGAGCAAATTTAACTCCTTCAGCAATATTTTCAATCGTAAAATTAGAGGCTTTCGCTCGTAAAGAAAATTTAACTCCTCCAATAAAGACTGCATCAGCTCCATATAATAAAGCTACTTTTAATTTTGTTAAATCGCCCGCGGGCATTAATAATTCAATTTTATTTTCCATAATCATTTACCATTTGATGATTCATTAAATAATTAGAAGCAAATTCACATTCTTTTAAACTATTATTTAAAGCATTATGAACTAATTCAGCAAAATCTATTTCAAAAGAAATAAAGCTTGGATCTATTAAAAAATATTCCATTCCTAAAGTTTTAAATTCATGTAAAACCTTAAAAGGAAAAAAGATACTTCCAGCAAAAATAAAAGTTCCTTGATAATCTTCATAAATTGGTTTATAAAAAGATCTTGTTTTTTCTTTAATAAATAAATTTTCAAAAGAAAAAGACAAATTATATTCTTTTTGAAAACAAGATAACATCTTTCTTTTAGAAAAATATAATTGAGGATATCCTAAACTAAGCATTCCTAAAGTAGAAGAAGAATTCTTTAATATTTCTATATAATCATGATAAGTATTTTCTTTAGATAAAATAAAATCATTAATCCCAATATTTTGTAAAACTTTGATATCTTGATAGTTAACACATAAAGTTGGTGAATAAAAAACTAACTTATCTAAACAATTATATTTTTTTGCAATCATTATAAAAGAAAAATCTTGAAAGAATATTTTATCTGCAATTTTAATCATATCTAAAAAATCTTTTTTTAAAGTTTCTATTTCTTCTTCAGAAATAAGAGCATCACATAATAAATAAATTTTTTTAGTGGTTAAAAGATTTTTAATTTCATTAAAATTTAATTCATATTTACTTCTGCAAGAATAATTTTTATAAGGAATTAACAAGCAATCAATAAACTTATTATTTAAATCTTTTTTATCAACAAATAAACTAACTATTTTTTCCATAGAATTATTCTACATTTTTACAAAAAAAAAAGAAAGCCAAATATTGGCTTTCTAATAATTATTCTAATTCAAACATTCCAGTATATAATTGATAATATTTACCTTTTTGTTTAATTAAATCATCATGGCTACCTCTTTCAATAATTTTACCATGATCAAGAACCATAATAGCATCTGAATTTCTTACAGTTGATAACCTATGAGCAATAACAAAAACTGTTCTTCCTTCCATTAATTTATCCATGCCCTCTTGAACAAGTTTTTCAGTACGAGTATCAATAGAAGAAGTTGCTTCATCAAGAATCATAACTGGAGTATCAGCAACTGCCGCTCTAGCAATTGATAATAATTGTCTTTGTCCTTGAGAAAGATTAGCACCACCTGCATTAAGCATTGTGTTAAATCCTTGAGGCAATCTAGTAATAAAATCGTATGCATTAGCAATTTTAGCGGCTTGATAAACTTCTTCATCAGTAGCATCTAATCTTCCATAACGAATATTTTCCATTACCGTACCAGTAAATAAATTTGTATCTTGTAAAACAATACCAAGCGATTTTCTTAAATCATCTTTTTTGATTTTATTAATATTAATTCCATCATAACGAATCTTTCCATCAGCAATATCATAAAATCTATTAATTAAATTTGTAATAGTAGTTTTACCTGCTCCAGTAGCTCCAACAAAAGCAATTTTTTCTCCAGGTCTAGCGTAAATAGAAACATCATGCAAAACAATCTTATTTTCCACATAACCAAAGTCAACATGTTCAAGAACTATATCACCTTTAAGTTCTGTATAAGTAGTTGTTCCATCACCATGAGGATGTTTCCAAGCATAATCATGAGTTCTTTGATTAGTTTCTTCAAGAGTACCATCTTCATGTTTAATAATATGAACTAATTTAACATAACCATCATCTACTTCACTTTTTTCATCTAATAGATCAAAAACTCGAGATGCACCAGCAAGTCCCATCATAATGAAAGTAATTTGTTGAGCAAAGTTATTAAGATTATTTGAAAACATTCTTGCCATCATTAAAAATGAAACAACAATACCAATCAATTCTTTACTTTCAGTAACTTGTCCAAAAACATTATAATTAGCAAAACTATCAGAGAAAATAATTAATAAACTTCCTACAATTGCTACTAAAACATATAAAATATTTCCAATATTTCCCATGACTGGGCCTAAAATATTACCAT
>FR889470.1:3661-5742 GCA_000432895.1 Firmicutes bacterium CAG:449
AAATATTACCATTAATATTACCAACTGTAGCAACCGAACATAATTCATCATTTATTTTATCAAAAGTTTTTTGTGATTCTTCTTCATGACAAAATACTTTAATAACTTTTAAACCATTAATTGATTCTTCAATGTTGCCTTCAACTTCGCCTAAAGCTTTTTGTTGCTTAACAAAATATTTAGCGGCTTTCCCACCAAAAGATTTTGTGCTTAAAAACATAAATATAGAACCTATGAAAACAATTAAAGTTAACCAAACTGAATAATAAAGCATGATACAAACTAAAGCCAAAACAGTAAATGAAGTTTGAAATAACGCTGGTAAAGATTGACTAACAAGTTGTCTAATTGTATCAGTATCATTAGTGTATATTGACATAATATCACCATGGGCATTAGTATCAAAATATTTAATTGGTAAAGTTTCCATGTGATCAAACATTTCTTTTCTCATTTTATTTTGAAATTTTTGAGTAATCAAAGCCATCATTAAATTCCAAACATATGATGATATTAACCCAACAATATAAACTCCACCCATAATTAATAATATTTTAGTAATATTTTGGGCAAATATTTCTTCAGTATAGGTTGGTAACCCTTTGCTTCTAATAGCTTCATCAATTGTATTTGTGATATTTTTAACAAAGATTGAAGAAGTAAAATTACTTATTGAAGCAAAAATAATACACACTAAAGCAATCACTAATTGCCATTTAAATTCTTTAAAAAGCATTTTTAATAATCTTGGCATCGTACCTTTTTTTGCTTTACCATGACTAGACATATTACGTGGCATTATTCATCACCTCCATTTTTATTTTGAGTATAATAAACTTCTTGATAGATTGGATTTGATTTAAGTAATTCTTCGTGGGTTCCAATTGCATTAATTTTACCATCATCTAAAACGATAATTTGATCAGCATCTTCAATAGAAGAAATTCTTTGAGCAATGATAATCTTAGTAGTATTAGGAATTTCATTTTTAAGTCCCATTCTAATAAGTTTATCAGTTTTAGTATCAACTGCGCTGGTTGAATCATCAAGAATTAAAATTTTTGGCTTTTTTAGTAACGCTCTTGCAATACATAATCTTTGCTTTTGTCCACCTGAAACATTACTACCACCTTGTTCAATATGAGTATTGTATTTATCAGGGAAAGAATCAATAAACTCTTCCGCTTGAGCAATTTGACATGCTTTTTTGATTTCATCCATAGAAGCATTTAAATCACCCCATCTAAGGTTTTCTTCAATACTACCAGAGAATAAAACATTTTTTTGTAAAACAACCGCGACATTATTTCTCAAAACTTCTAAATCATATTTTTTAACATTTTCTCCACCAACAATAATTTCACCTTCTTGAGCATCATATAAACGCGAAATTAAATTAATTAATGAAGNGAAATTAAATTAATTAATGAAGTTTTACCCGCTCCAGTTGAACCAATAATACCAATAAAATCACCACTTTTAATATTTAAATTAATATTTTCTAAAGTGTTCTTTTGCGCAGAAGAAGAGTATTTAAAATTAACATTTTTAAAAATCACTGATCCATCTTTAAGTGCCATCAGTGGATTTTGAGGATTTTCAATAGTTGGTTCTTCTTCAAGAACATCTGCAATACGTCTAATTGATTCAAGTGACATAGCAAGCATTACTATAATCATAGAAATCATCATTAATGACATTAAAATTTGTACACCATAAGTTAATAAAGAGGACAATTGACCAACAGAAAGTTTTCCATATGCAATATTATTTGTTAAACGATCATAAATAGAAGTTCGATAAATTAAAAATCCACCTATTGAACAAACTAAAATATTTGATAAATGAATAGCAAAATTCATGATTGGATTATTATACGCTAAAATCTTTTCAGCTTTAATAAATTCAACAGTAATATCATCACTAGCTTTATTAAATTTCTTTTGTTCAAAGTCTTCTCTTACATAAGATTTAACAACTCTAATTCCAGAAACATTTTCTTGGACTGATTGATTTAAAGCATCATATTTTTTGAAAACTCTTTGGAAAATTGGCATAGCTTTACGAATAATTAAATATAA
>FR889470.1:5753-7579 GCA_000432895.1 Firmicutes bacterium CAG:449
TGAATAATTAAATATAAACCTCCACCAACTAAAGGAATAATACAAATGAATATCCAAGCCATATTTCCACCACTGATAAATGACATAATAATCGAGAAAATAAGCATTAATGGTGCTCTAATAACAATTCTTATGCACATTTGAAATGCTTGTTGAGTATTTGTAACATCAGTTGTCATTCTAGTAACTAGCGAAGAATTTGAAAATTTATCAATATTTTCAAATGAGAAAGATTGTAATTTTTTAAATAAATCACTTCTTAAATTTTTAGCTAGACCAGTAGAAGCAATCGCAGCTGTTCTACCGCCTAAAACTCCACACAATAAAGAAAAACAAGCCATTAGAATCAAAGCAATTATAAATGGAATTAATTCAGAAAAAGTATTTTTTTCTACCACTTCAATTTTATCAATAAACATTGACATAACAAAAGGTAAAGCACATTCTGTACCAGCTTCACCAATCATAAATAAAGGTGTTAATAAAGCATATTTTTTATATTCTCTTACGCTATTTAAAATCAGTTTTATTTTTTTAAACATGTTCTTGTCCCCTTTCTTAAAATCAATTTATTTTAAAGATAGAATTTAAACTAAATATTAACTTATTTAAAAATCCAATCAAAAGACTGGATTTATAATTTATTTATTTTTAGTGACCTTTTTTTCTTGTTTCTTTTTTTGTGGTTTAGCATAAATGCCATACACAATTAGCAAGATTCCTACTATAAACAAAATTGCAACAAATATCCAAATAATCACTATATCTTGAATAAATGGTGCTACAAGCATCCACATACCAAATGAAACAAAACCTATTGCAATACATAGCCACCATATTGGATATTTATTTGAGGTTTCACGATGATAGAAATACGCTCTAAATAATTCTACAACGCCTCTAACATATAAAGCTAATCCAGTAATTGCACAAGCTCCATTTACTTTAATAATATTTAACGATGGAATCCATTGTCCTAAAACTAAATACAAATCAATTAAAAATAATAAAACAAATTCAATAATAGTTAATACTTTTAAAGTTTGTCCTTTAGTTCTAATAACTTTTTTTATTAAAAAACCAAATAAATATAAACTTAAAAATGTAGCAATAATTAAATTTAAAATTGATTGACTCCAATTTTTCCAAGGAACATTAACTGAACTCCAAAATGGAGCAAAGATTATTGCAAAAATTGTAACAATTGCACCAAGAACAATATAAAGCCAAAATAATTTATTATTTTTTTCAAATTTTGGTAATTTCATGTTTCCTCCTTATATAAATTATTATTAACAATTAATAATTATTGATTAATTGTTTCCTCTTTTTCTTCTTCGTCTTTATTTACAAATTTTTTCTTTAAATCATCAGTTTCTTGTCTTACTCTATTAATTACACGAATAATACAAAATAAAGTTAATGCAATTAATAAGAAATTGATAATTGCAGTAATCAAATCAGAAAATTGTAAAACTGTTGCTTCTTTTAAGACATTACCTGCCTCATCTAATTTTGCAGGGATTAAAATAATATCAAGAGAAGTGAAAGTATCTGTATTTCCCCCACAAATTAAGAATATAACATAATTAATTAATGGAGTTAAAATTGATTGTACTAATGAATTTACAATTTTTGTAAATGCACCACCAACAACAACACCAACTGCCATATCAAGAACACTACCTCTTGAAATGAATTCTTTAAATTCTTTGAAAAAACCTTTTTTTTCTTTTTCAGCCATTTTTTACTCCTTCTTAGCTATCATATCAATAAAATACTTATGTACTCTAATATCACAAGTAAGTTCAGGATGGAAAGATGTA
>FR889470.1:7606-9473 GCA_000432895.1 Firmicutes bacterium CAG:449
ATGTAACAAGTTGATTACCTTGCTTAGCGGCAACAATTTTTCCATCTATACATGCTAATATTTTACATTTTTCACTAGCTTTTTCAATATAAGGTGCGCGAATAAATATCATTTTCACATCTTTTAAATTATCAAAATCACCTACAGAAGAAAAACTACCAAGTTGACGACCATAAGCATTTCTTTTTACAACAATATCCATTGTAGCAAAATAAGATTTATCATTATCAACTTCTTTAGCAAGTAAGATTAAACCTGCACATGTTCCAAAAACTGGTAAACCATTTTCAATTAATTTTTTTATATCATCAAATAAAGATAATTCTTTTAATAGTTTTCCTATAACTGTCGATTCTCCACCAGGAATAATTAAACCATCAAATTTTTGTAATAAATCTTCTTTTTTCCTAATTTCAAAATAATTTACTCCTAAGGTTTCTAACATTTTTTCATGTTCAATAAAAGCCCCTTGTAAAGCAAGAACACCAATTAACATTACTTACCTCTTTCAGCCATTAATAAATCAATCTCTTGTTCATTAATACCAACCATTGCTTCTCCTAAATCTTCACTTAATTCCGCAAGGATTTTAGGATTATTATAATTAGTTACTGCTTTAACAATTGCTGCAGCTCTTTTTTTAGGGTTTCCTGATTTAAATATACCTGATCCAACAAAGACCCCTTCTGCACCAAGCTGCATCATTAAAGCCGCATCAGCAGGAGTAGCAACTCCACCTGCTGCAAAATTAACAACTGGCAATTTTTTATTATCATGAACATATTTAACTAAATCGTAAGGAACTTCTAAATCTTTACTTGCCGTATATAATTCATCTTCATTTAAAGAAGCAATTCTTCTAATTTCCGATTGAATTAATCGCATATGTCTAACCGCTTGAATAATATCACCTGTTCCAGGTTCACCTTTTGTTCTAATCATTGAAGCACCTTCATTAATTCTTCTTAAAGCTTCTGATAAATTTTTAGCGCCACAAACAAATGGAACATTAAATTTATTTTTATCGATATGATTTACATCATCTGCAGGGGATAAAACTTCACTTTCATCAATAAAATCAATTTCAATAGCTTCTAAGATTTGTGCTTCTACAAAATGCCCAATACGACATTTTGCCATAACTGGAATTGATACAGCATCTTGAATTTCTTTTATCATTTTTGGATCAGACATTCTACTAACTCCTCCCGCTGCTCTAATATCAGCAGGAATTCTTTCAAGTGCCATTACTGCGCATGCCCCAGCTTCTTCAGCAATTTTTGCTTGTTCAGGAGTAGTAACATCCATAATTACTCCACCTTTAAGCATTTGTGCAAGATTTTTATTAAGTTCTAAACGTTTATTTTCCATAATAAGTCTCCTTGTAAAAATAATAAAACAAAAATTTCGTATTTAATATATTTATATTAATTATTTTATTTTTTGTTGTTTTAACCATATTTTCATCATCATTTTTTGCGGTAAAATTTTACTCATTAAATGACAAAATTTTACATAAAAACTATAAACTGATATATCTTTATAGCAATCTTTTAAAGCTTTTTTTGCCACATTATATGGTTTTGCTTTATGAAGAAATCTAGTTGGAGCTTTTTTAGCATGAACATTTCCTCGATCATATAGACTAGTTTCTATCCATCCAGGACAAACCGCAGTAGCGATGATACCTTTTTCTTTTAGTTCAACATTTAATGCTCTAGTATAATTTCTAACAAAAGCCTTTGTAGCGCTATAAATATTCATATATGGTAATGGTTGAAAAGATGCTTGAGAAGCAATATTAATAATATGACTTTCTTTTTTCATAAATGGAATACATTTTAAGCACATTTCAACAACTGCAACA
>FR889470.1:9497-9922 GCA_000432895.1 Firmicutes bacterium CAG:449
TTAACATCTATCATATTAATGCTTTCTTCACATGATAAATCATCATAAGCGCAAAATTTTGCATATCCAGCATTATTGATTAAATATTCAATTTGTACATCTTTTAATGAATTAACAAAATTTTCAATTTCATTTCTAGAAGATAAATCAATTTCATAAGGAATAACATTATATTTTTCTTTTAGCATTAATAATTTATCTTTATTTCTTCCAAGAGCATATATTTCATCTAGATTATATGTTGATAATATTTTAATGAATTCTTGTCCTAGTCCTCCAGTAGCACCTGTTATAATTGCTATTTTTTTCATAAAGTAAACCTCCGATTTTTGTAAAAAAAAAGTGTCAAAATTAATGACACATATTTTTTTCGATGGTGGCCCAAGCAGGAATTGAACCAGCGACACGAGGATTTTCAGTCCTCT
>FR889470.1:9971-13392 GCA_000432895.1 Firmicutes bacterium CAG:449
GGATCAGACGGGAATCGAACCCGCGATCTTCTCCGTGACAGGGAGACATGTTAACCGCTACACCACTGATCCAGCAACGGTTTTTACAAGACTAATTTTTAAAATGGTTGCAGGGGAAGGATTTGAACCTTCGACCTCCGGGTTATGGGCCCGACGAGCTAGACCAGACTGCTCTACCCTGCGATTAGCTTGCTTATGTATAGTAACAAAAATAAAATACTAATGCAAGTTTTTTTTGTAAAAAAATTATTTATTTCTCATTTAATAATAAATAACAAATAATATACATATTAATAATATTATGTAGTATTAAAAAATTCGTTATTGCTAATAATTCAAATTTACTATATTATATATTTGCTAACTGTTTTACATACACAAATGAAAGGATGATAAAATATGAAAACTCGTTTTGTTGTCGTCAGTGAAGATAAAGAGTTATATTTTGACCAAAAAATTAAACTTCTTAATTTAATTCCTGAAAACGATAGAAAAAATTATTTATGTGCTAAAGTTAATAATAGAATAAGAGAATTAACTTATGATGTCCATTATGATGCAAAAGTAGATTTCTTATCAATTAATGATGAAGAAGCCATGTTTATTTATGAAAACTCATTAAGATATATAATTGCTATGGCTTTGTATCAAATAAACCCTAATATCCAATTAAAATATTCTTATTATGAATCTCGATCAATATATGGTTTAATTTTGAATGATGATATTAAAATGGATCAAACTTTATTAGATAAATTAAAAGATAAAATTAATGAAATTGTTAAAAATGATTATCCTTTTGTTAGAAAAATTGTTCCTAACGATGAAGCGGAAATTATTTATCGTCAATTTAATATGTTAGATAAAATAGATTTGTTAAAATATCGTCCGGAAAAAACTGTTCATTTCTATACTTGTAATGGATATTATAATTACATGTATGGATATATGGCTCCCTCAACTGGTTATATAAATCCATCAACTGGTTATATAAATAAATATAAATTAGAATTATATCAAGATGGATTTATTATTCAATATCCAAGAAGTGAATGTAATGGCGAGATTCCTCCATTTGAACCATCACCAAAATTTGGTAAAACTTTAGATGATTCATTTGCTTGGGCAAGAATGGTACAAACTGATACTGTTACTAAAATTAATCATCATATAGAAACTTCAAAAGATGTTGATTTTATTAATTTATGTGAAGCACATCATAATAATATGCTTTCTGATTTAGGAAGAATTTTAAAATCAAAAATTGATACTATACGTTTAATTTGTATCGCTGGTCCTTCTTCAAGTGGTAAAACCACTTTCTCTAATAGATTAAGAAGTGAATTACTTTCATATGGAATTCAACCAATTAGAATTTCTTTAGATGATTATTATTTGCCAAAATCAGAAGTTCCTTTAGATGAAAATGGTCAACCAGATCTAGAAGCCTTAGAAGCTCTCGATGTCACTCTTTTTAATAAAAACATGAAAGATTTAATTGATGGTAAAGAAGTTACAATTCCTCATTTTTCTTTTCAATCAGGTAAAAGAGAAGAAGGCCCAATTTATAAAATAGAAAAAAATCAATTAATAATTATTGAAGGCATTCACGCCTTAAACGAAAGATTAACATATTTAATTCCTAAAGAACAAAAATATAAAATTTATATTGCTCCTCAAGAACAAATAAACTTAGATAATCATAATCCAGTTTCACTAACTAATATTAGATTAATTAGAAGAATTGTTCGTGATTATAAATTTAGGAATGCTCCTTGTGAATTAACTTTAGATATGTGGCCTAATGTTAGAAGAGGTGAATTTAAATGGATTTATTCAACTCAAGAAGATGCTGATTTTATATTTAATTCACTATTATTTTATGAACATTGTGTACTAAAAAAAGATGCTTTAGAAATTTTAAAAAAGGTTGACTCACATTCACCATATTTTATTCAAGCAAATCGATTAATTAAATATATTAAGTATTTCTTAGATATGGATTCAAAATGGGTTCCATGCAATTCACTTTTACAAGAATTTATTGGAAATTCTTGTTATGCAGACGAAGACTAATTATTATCTTTTCTTTTTGTAATTAAATTTTGTAATAATGAGATTTCTCTATTTAGAATTTTTTTAGAAAATTCAAGATAGAGATTTCTCATTTTTTCATATGAAGCATAATCCACATTTGAATTTTTTAATAATTCAAAGAAGATTTTTTCAAGTCTAAAAAAAGACTCGTACATTCTAACGATAGTAATACTCTTATAAAATTGTTTATTTGAATAAATGAGTAATGGAGAAGAATGTGCCACTTCAGAAGACATTTCATAATCATAACTATAACTATCTAAACCAGCAACAACTTCTAACCCATTTCTAAAATTCAATTTAAAATTTTCAATTTTATCAACATCTTTTATTGCATATAGCCAGCCATATTCAATATATTTTTTCATATCTTTTGATTTATAATTTTTTTCTTTCATTTTATTTTTTAAATCATCAATTAACGATTGTTGTAAATCTTTATCTTCAAAATCATCTCTAAATGCATTGTTATAAACAATATGTTGCAAATATGTTGGTATTACTTCTGGATGTTCAAAAATAATTTTAATAACACATTCTAATTCATGAATAGTTCTCCAAGTTGCAAAAGCTTCGGTTTCCGCTCCAGAAGTAATTAAATAGATTATTGATTTAAACATCAAAAAAACTTTAGAAATCATATCAAGCAAAGTATCTTTACTATTCTTATCTTTTTTCATTAAATTTAATCTATTTAAAATAAAATTCAAATGTAATTCTAAATTAGAAATAACAGGTGAATATTTAGAAACTAAACTTATTGCATGATAAGGATTCAATTCATTAAAAAAGAATTTATCAGTTACTACAGAAATAAATTGATCAATATAACTTTTTTCATATATTAATGACCTGCTAAAATTATTACCATCTAAAGATGAAAAAACAAATTCTTGTAAAATATATTCAAGAATAATATTATCTTCATATTCAACTTTTAAATCATTATTAGTTCTTTTATTTAGATTCTCTTTTACTTTTTGAAATATATCAAACAAATAATCTTCAACATCTAAATTACTAAAAGGTAAATTTTGATAAATTATATGAAAATCATTTTTATTAATCATTATATTTTCCTCATTGATATATGTAATTTTTCACAAGTTAAACTTAAATAAGAAAGATAACCTTTATTTAAATTATCATTATAAATAATTTCTTCTTCTACTCGGCATGAAAAACAAGAATTAACAAGATTTTCTTCATCCATAATGATAACATTATCACCTAAATCTTTTACCATTGCTTTTTTTAATAAATTTATTAAATTATCATCTTCTTCAATTAATATTTCTTTTTTTGATAAGCAATGATAAAAATT